>NZ_CP150204.1:0-112500 GCF_037969735.1 Solibacillus sp. FSL W8-0372
TTGGAACATTTAGAAAATTTATGGAATGCCGTCCTTGCCCAAGCTGAACAAAAAATTTCAAAACCGAGCTTTGATACTTGGCTGAAATCGACAAAACTGTTGGCTCATAGTGGCACAAAAGTAACGATATCAGCACCTAACTCTTTTGCCCGTGATTGGCTTGAACAATACTATATTCATATGATTACAGGAATATTAAATGAGTTAACTGGCGAAGATCTGGTCATAAAATTTGTCGTTCAGAAAGATCAAGTTGCAGACGACTTTGAACTACCACCACCAATTACCCAAGCAAAATCAAGTGAACATCATGATATAACACCTGGTATGCTCAATCCAAAATACACATTTGATACGTTCGTTATCGGTTCTGGTAACCGCTTTGCTCATGCAGCAAGCTTAGCTGTAGCAGAAGCACCAGCAAAAGCGTATAACCCTTTCTTTATATACGGGGGGGTAGGACTAGGAAAAACCCATTTAATGCATGCCATTGGCCATTATGTAAAAGAACATAATCCTACTGCAAATGTCGTCTATTTATCATCGGAAAAATTCACAAATGAGTTTATCAACTCGATTCGTGATAACAAAACAATTGATTTTCGTAATAAATACCGGAATGTTGATGTGTTGCTAATTGACGATATTCAGTTTTTAGCTGGGAAAGAATCAACGCAAGAGGAGTTTTTCCATACATTCAATACTTTACATGAAGAATCAAAACAAATTGTCATTTCAAGTGACCGACCACCTAAGGAAATCCCTACATTGGAAGATCGTTTGCGCTCTCGATTTGAATGGGGTTTAATCACAGACATAGCACCACCTGATTTAGAAACACGTATTGCTATTTTACGAAAAAAAGCCAAAGCTGACGGTCTAGATATTCCAAATGAGGTTATGCTGTATATTGCCAACCAAGTCGATACAAATATCCGTGAATTGGAAGGCGCATTAATCCGTGTAGTTGCTTATTCTTCTTTGGTCAATACGGATGTCTCACCGGAACTGGCTGCAGAAGCTCTAAAAGATATTATGCCAAACTCAAAGCCGCGCATGATTTCAATTTTAGATATTCAAACAGCAACTGGCGAACACTTCAATATTCGATTAGAGGATTTTACGGCAAAGCGCCGTACAAAGTCGATTGCTTTCCCAAGACAGGTTGCAATGTATTTATCGAGAGAACTAACGGATTTTTCATTACCTAAAATTGGTGAGGAATTTGGTGGCCGAGACCATACGACCGTCATCCATGCACATGAAAAAATATCTTCATTAATTAAAACGGATCAACAACTCCAACAGGATATTAAACAAATTCGAAGCATGCTAGGTAAGTAAAGTTGTGTATAACTCACTGTTTTTCACACAAGGATATTCACAACTTGTGCACATGTGGATAGCTTACACGCCGTAAGAAAAAGTTCGGTTATCCACAAATCCACAGGACCTATTACTATATCTATTAATATCTTTAAATAAATAATTAATTATATAAGAGAGGTAAACTAATGAAATTTAATATTTTACGTGATCATCTTTTAGCTGGATTAAATGATGTAATGAAAGCAGTTAGCTCTAAAACGACGATTCCTATTTTAACGGGAATTAAGATTGATGTTACAAATGAAGGTATGACTTTAACTGGTAGTGATGCAGATATTACAATCCAAACATTTATCCCAGTAGAAGAAAATGGCGAACAAATCATAAACATTACTCAAACAGGTTCTATCGTATTACAAGCACGTATGTTCAACGAAATTGTTCGTAAATTACCTACAAACGAAGTAGAAATTGAAATTACAAACGGTACTGCAACAATTATTCGTTCTGGTAAATCAGAATTTCATCTAATCGGATCTGATGCAACAGAATATCCACAACTACCTGAACTTGCAGCTGATCGCCAATTTACAATACCTACGGATCTATTAAAGTCGATTATTCGTGAAACGGTATTTGCTGTAGCTACTTCTGAAAGCCGTCCCGTGTTGACAGGTGTAAACTGGAAAGTTGATGGCGATGAATTAATATGCGTTGCAACGGATAGTCACCGTTTAGCACGTCGTAAAGTAAATCTTGAAAATTTACCAACTGATGTGACTTCAGTTGTTATTCCAGGAAAAAGTTTAAATGAATTAAATAAAATTTTAGAAGATACGAATAACCCAGTACAAATTGTATTAACGAGTCAACATGTACTGTTTAAAACAGATGACGTTCTTTTCTTTTCACGTCTTTTGGAAGGGAATTACCCAGACACATCCCGTTTAATTCCAGAAGAATTTAAAACAATGATTACTATTAATGGAAAATCACTTCTTCAAGCAATTGACCGTGCATCGTTGCTTGCTCGTGAAGACCGTAATAATGTTGTTCGATTTGAAACGCTTGAAAACCAAACAGTGGAAATATCATCAAATTCACCTGAGATTGGTAAAGTGGAAGAGCAAATCCAAGTGGAAAGCCTAGAAGGAGAAACTTTAAAAATTTCTTTCAGTGCAAAATACATGATGGAAGCGCTAAAAGCAATTGATGGTCAAGATGTTGTAATTGAATTTACGGGGGCAATGCGTCCATTCATTCTGCGATCTGTAGCAGATGATGCGATTTTACAACTGATTTTACCGGTACGTACTTACTAAAAAAATATAATTTTTAAAAAGGAATGGTCTTTAACTTATTATTGAGACCATTCCTTTTTTACTTATGGACAAATTTTAGGTATGATAGAATGATAAGACTTTATTTAAGTGGAGGATGAATTACGTTGAATGATTTAGTAATTGATACAGAATTTATAACGCTTGGTCAAGCGCTGAAAATGACAGATACAATTAGCTCTGGTGGTATGGCAAAATGGTTTTTAAGTGAACATGAAGTGTTTGTGAATGGAGAAGCAGAAGGTCGCCGAGGAAAAAAATTACGTCATGGAGATGTTATTAATATCCCAGGTGTTGGCCGATTTAAAATTGTGGATGCGTTTATTGCAAACGGAGAAGAATAATTCATGAACATCGAGCGCTTACAGCTAACGAATTATCGTAACTATGAATCGTTAACACTAGATTTTTCAAATAAAATTAACGTTTTTATTGGGGAGAATGCTCAAGGAAAAACAAATGTTATGGAATCAATCTATGTACTAGCGATGGCCAAATCTCATCGTACTGCGAACGATAAAGAATTAATACTTTGGGACGCGGATTATGGTAAAATAGAAGGTGTGGTAAATAAGCGTTACGGTGGCATTCCTATCGAATTAACGATTTCAAAAAAGGGCAAAAAAGGCAAAATCAATCATCTTGAACAAACTAAATTAAGTAATTACATTGGACAGATGAATGTTGTCATGTTTGCTCCTGAAGATTTGAATATCGTAAAAGGTAGCCCACAAATTCGCCGAAGATTTATCGATATGGAAATCGGACAAATATCGCCAGTCTATTTACATGATTTACTGACATTTCAAAAGATATTAAAACAACGTAATCATTTACTGAAAAAAAACCAAGGCAAACAAGCATTTGCATCTGATGTAATGTTTGATATTTATACAGAGCAGTATGTTCAGGCAGCTATACAAATAATTCGTAAAAGATTTCAATTTATGGAACTCTTGCAGGAGTGGGCGGAACCAATTCATTTTGGCATATCACGCGGTCTAGAAAAGCTTGTAATTAAATACCGCCCTGTGTCAGGGATGGAAGCAAATTGGTCAGCTGAGCAAATGATAGCGCATTTAACGGAAAAACTAAAAGAGGTTAAACAGCGTGAAATTGAGCGAGGCGTAACATTAATAGGTCCACACCGTGATGATTTGCAGTTTTTCGTGAATGACTATGATGTACAAGTATATGGCTCGCAAGGTCAACAACGTACAACTGCGTTATCACTAAAGCTTGCTGAAATCGAGCTCATAAAACAAGAAACAAAAGAAACACCGATTTTATTGTTGGATGATGTTTTATCTGAATTAGATGATTATCGTCAATCACATTTATTAAATACAATTCAGGGTGAAGTTCAAACATTTGTTACAACGACAAGTGTTGAAGGTATTCACCATGAAACAATACAGCACGCTAAATTGTTCCATGTGAAAAAAGGAGCAATTGAATAACGATAAATGCATGAAAGTTAATATTAGCGAAGCATACTGAAAGTTATGAAAGAGTAGGTGACCAATAGTGACTTTAGAAGATAATAAAGTCCAGCAATCTTATGATGCGGATCAAATACAGGTATTAGAAGGATTAGAAGCTGTACGAAAACGTCCTGGTATGTATATTGGTTCAACAAGTTCAAAAGGATTGCACCATTTAGTGTGGGAAATTGTAGACAATAGTATTGATGAAGCTTTAGCTGGATATTGTACAGATATTTCAGTAACGATTGAACAAGACAATTGGATTCGTGTAGAAGATAATGGTCGTGGTATTCCCGTAGATATTCAGGAAAAAATGGGTATGCCTGCTGTTGAAGTTATTATGACAGTTCTGCATGCTGGCGGTAAATTTGGCGGTGGGGGCTACAAAGTATCAGGTGGTCTTCATGGTGTTGGTGCTTCAGTAGTAAACGCTTTATCAAGTCAAACGATTGTTCAAGTACATCGTGATGGGAAAATTCATGAAATAATTTTCGAACGCGGTCATACTGTCCAAAAAATAACTGTTATTGGTGAAACCGATTATACAGGTACAACTACACGTTTTAAGGCCGATAGTGAAATCTTTAAAGAAACTACAACATATGAATACGATATTTTAGCGACTCGTATTCGTGAATTAGCCTATTTAAACCGTGGTATTAGAATTACAATTGCCGATGAACGAATTGGCCAGGAACGTTCAGAAACATTCCACTTTGAAGGTGGTATTCGCGAATATGTTGAGCACATAAACGTAAACAAAGAACCGATCCATGTACCAATTGATGTATTTGGAGAAAAAGAAGGCATTTCTGTGGAAATTGCTATGCAATATAATGCTGGCTTTAGTTCAACAATTATGTCATTTGCGAATAACATTAATACGTATGAAGGCGGTACGCATGAATCAGGCTTTAAAACGGCTTTAACGCGTGTCATCAATGATTATGCGAGAAAATCAAATTTAATTAAAGAAGCAGATCCTAACCTTACAGGTGAAGACGTACGAGAAGGGTTAACAGCTATCGTATCGATTAAACACCCCGACCCTCAGTTTGAAGGGCAAACAAAAACTAAATTAGGGAATTCTGAAGTGAGTCAAATTACAAACTCATTATTCTCAGAAGGCTTTGAACGTTTCCTGTTGGAGAATCCTTCAGTAGCGCGCCAGGTTGTTGAAAAAGGTACAATGGCTGCTCGAGCACGAGTTGCAGCGAAAAAAGCACGTGAATTTACACGTCGTAAATCAGCATTGGAAGTTTCAAGTTTACCTGGTAAGTTATCAGATTGTTCTTCTACAAATCCTGCTGAATCGGAAATTTATATCGTTGAGGGTGACTCTGCGGGTGGTTCTGCAAAATCAGGTCGTGATCGTCACTTCCAAGCAATTTTGCCATTGCGCGGTAAAATTTTAAACGTTGAAAAAGCCCGCTTAGACCGTATTTTATCCAATGCTGAGATTCGTGCAATGATTACTGCATTTGGTACAGGTATTGGCGAAGAGTTTAATTTAGAAAAAGCACGTTATCACAAAATCGTAATTATGACGGATGCCGATGTCGATGGTGCGCATATTCGCGTATTATTATTAACCTTCTTCTTCCGTTTCATGCGTCCATTAATTGAGGCTGGATATGTTTATGCAGCAAAACCTCCACTTTACCAAGTGAAACAAGGGAAACATGTAGAATACTGCTATTCAGATCAAGAATTAGAAGATATTTTGCAGCGTCTACCAAAATTGCCTAAGCCAAATGTACAACGTTACAAAGGTTTAGGAGAAATGAATGCAACGCAATTATGGGATACAACAATGGATCCAGAGCACCGTACGTTAATTCGTGTAGAATTGGATGATGCGATTGAAGCCGATAGAATTTTCGATGCATTGATGGGTGATGAAGTTGCCCCACGTCGTGACTTTATCGAAGAAAATGCAGTCTATGTACAAGACCTGGATATTTAATTAGTTCAATTGGAAGGAGGTCCTTATTTTGTCTGACATTCAACATGGACATATAGAATCAAAAAATATTACAACAGAGATTAAATCATCTTTCTTAAGCTATGCGATGAGCGTTATCGTTTCACGTGCCTTACCGGATGTACGCGATGGGCTTAAGCCAGTACACCGTCGTATTTTGTACGGCATGCAGGAATTAGGTAATACTTCAGATAAACCATATAAGAAGAGTGCTCGTATCGTTGGGGATGTAATGGGTAAGTTCCATCCACATGGTGACTCTTCCATCTATGATGCAATGGTACGTATGGCACAGGATTTCAGCTATCGTTACATGCTTGTTGATGGTCACGGTAACTTTGGTTCGGTAGATGGTGATGGCGCTGCAGCTATGCGTTACACAGAATCTCGTATGTCAAAAATCGCGATGGAAATGCTTCGCGATATCAATAAAGATACAATTAATTATGGTCCGAACTATGATGGTAGTGAAAACGAGCCGTTAGTATTACCAGCACGTTATCCAAACCTTTTAGTAAACGGTGCTTCGGGAATCGCTGTAGGTATGGCGACAAATATCCCACCACATCAATTAGGAGAAACAATTGATGCGGTATTGGCAGTTGCGGATAACCCAAGTATTACAACTGAAGAGCTGATGGAAATTATTCCGGGACCTGATTTCCCGACAGGTGGTATTCTTTTAGGTCGTTCCGGGATTCGCCGTGCCTACGAAACAGGCAGAGGTTCTTTAACAGTTCGTGCAAAAGTTGAGATTGAACAAGCTGCAAATGGTAAAGAGACAATTTTAGTTCACGAATTACCTTACCAAGTGAATAAAGCAAAACTTATTGAAAAAATTGCTGAGCTAGTACGTGATAAAAAAATTGATGGTATTACAAATTTACGGGATGAATCAGATCGTAATGGTATGCGTATTGTGATTGAGGTTCGTCGTGATGCCAATGCAAACGTTGTACTCAACAACTTATTTAAACAAACAGCGATGCAATCAAGCTTCGGTGTAAATATGCTTGCATTAGTGGATGGACAGCCAAAAGTATTAGGTCTAAAAGAAGTGCTCTATCATTACTTAGAACACCAAAAAGTAGTTATTAAACGTCGTACTGCTTTCGAACTTCGAAAAGCAGAAGAACGTGCACATATTTTAGAAGGCTTACGTATCGCACTGGATCATATTGATGAAATTATTGCGATTATCCGTGCCTCTCGAAGTGGGGAAGAAGCAAGACCTCAATTAATGGAGCGCTTCAATTTATCTGAACGTCAGGCACAAGCAATTTTAGATATGCGCCTAGTACGTTTAAGCGGATTGGAACGTGAAAAAATTGAAGCAGAATACCAAGAACTTCTAAAACTAATCGACGAATTAAAGGCGATTTTAGCTGATGAAGCAAAGGTAATTGAGATTATCCGTACAGAAATGACGGAAATTAAAGAACGTTTCAATGATACACGCCGTACAGAAATAACTGCTGGCGGTTTAGAAATGATAGAAGACGAAGATTTAATCCCAAGAGAAAATTCAGTACTGACATTGACACATAACGGGTATATTAAACGTTTAGCAGCGAATACATATCGCTCGCAAAAGCGAGGGGGCCGTGGTGTACAAGGTATGGGTACGAATGAGGATGATTTCGTTGAGCATTTACTATTTACATCTACGCATGATACGATTTTATTCTTTACTTCAAAAGGTAAAGTTTTCCGTGCAAAAGGATACGAAATTCCTGAATTCGGTAGACAGGCAAAAGGTTTACCAATTGTTAACTTACTGAATATCGATAAAGGTGAACATGTTACTGCAATGATTCGCGTTACGGAATTTAAAGAAGATGCATACTTTATCTTTACGACAAAAACGGGTGTAACGAAACGTACACCAGTAGACCAATTCGCAAATATTCGTACGAATGGGTTAATTGCTATTACATTGCGTGAAGATGATGATTTAATTTCAGTCCATTTAACAGATGGTACGAAAGAAATTATTATCGGTACTCGTGAAGGTATGCTAGTTCGTTTCAAAGAAGACGATATTCGTTCAATGGGGCGTACTGCTGCAGGGGTTAGAGGTATTAAACTTCGTGATGGCGATTATGTAGTTGGTATGGAAATTATTGAACCGGGTCAGGAAATATTAGTTGTTACTGAAAAAGGTTACGGTAAACGTACGCCTGAATCAGAGTACCGTTTACAAAGCCGTGGTGGTTTAGGTCTGAAGACGATGCAAATTACTGATAAGAACGGTAAGATGTGTGCGGTAAAAGCAGTTGATGGTTCAGAAGACATTATGCTAATTACAATTAACGGTATGTTGATCCGCATGGATGTTAAAGATATTTCTGTTATTGGACGAAGCACGCAAGGTGTTCGTTTAATTCGCCTAGCAGATGAAGAAATTGTTGCAACAGTAGCACGTGTGAAAAAAGACGATGATACTGATGAAGACGAATTAGAATTAGAATCGGATTTAGAAGGCGAATCAACTTCTGAAACAGAAGAGTAAATCGAAAAGTAATCTAGTAGGTTTTTACTATCTAGATTACTTTTTTTAATTGTATTTTTTTCTCCATTCGTTATAATAAACTGTGTAATAGTAAAGATTTGTAAGGATTAATTATAATTCTGGATTATCTAATCTAAATATTTCAATTAAACCTAAATACCTATAATAATGAACTGAAGGGGTTGTGAAGTTGGAAGCAATAGTTTTGAGAGCCGAAGAATTACGATTAGGTAAGGTAATTGCAGAAGATATATTTGCCAATACACAATATCCAATCATTTATAAAGATACTAAAGTGATATCTGAGCATCTGCGTGTAATTGAGCTCTTTAATTTAAAAACAGTATTAGTTTATAACGATTTAGAAGAAATCAAGTCAGTTGAGACGAATTCTGAAAAGAATCCTTTAACTGTGCCACTACCGAAGTATATAAGTTTTGAAAATTATTATAATGATGGCATTGTCCAATTGAAAAAAGAATTTTTGAATTGGGCGGCTGGTGGGAAAATTGATCTTACAAAAGTTCGGGGCATTATGATTCCACTAATAGAAAAAGTATTAGAAGACCGTTCGTACATATACAACATAAATAACTATTCAAATCCAAAGGACTACTTATACCATCATTGTATTGCTACGGGATTAATTGCAACGGTTATAGCAAAAAAAATGGGCTTTGAACGTGGCGATACTATTCAACTAGCCATTGCGGGGATGTTAGCGGATAGCGGAATGTCACGTATTCCAGCGCGTATACGGGACAAGAAAAACGCGTTAACATCTTCTGAATTTGAAGAAGTACGAAAACATGCTTTTTATAGCTTTATGTTAGTAAAGAATAATCCTGCTATGAAAGAGGTAATGAAAGTAGCCATCTTCCAGCATCACGAGCGACTAGATGGCAGCGGCTATCCGAATGGAATCCGTAATGGCTCCATCTCCACGTTTGCACAAATTATCGCAGTGGCAGACGTTTTCCATGCGATGACTAGCGAGCGAGTATATCGTTCAAAACAATCTCCTTTTAAGGTAATCGAAATGATTAAAGAAGAAGAGTTTGGAAAGTTTGATATTAAAGTTGTGCAGGCATTAATTGATATCGTCGTTGATTTACCAATTGGAACAAAAATTGAATTATCCAATTTAGAGTTAGGAGAAGTAATGTTTATCAATAAATATTCCCCTACCCGCCCGCTAGTAAAATTAACTCGTACGGGAGAGTTACTGGATCTTGCTACTAATAGAAGCTTCTATATTTCGCGTGTCATTACAAAGGATTATTAGATTAAGATTATTTCTGAAGAGAGCTGTTTTTCATAGAATGGATACGGCTCTTTTTAATAAGAAATAAAATATTAAAAACAAACATAACTTTTTTTAAAAAATTATTGACGCTAGGATTTCACAATGATATTATATTAAGAGTCCTTAAGAGAAACCAATTATAAATTATAAAAATTTATTAAAGAGTTGACTTAAGAGGGAAAATAGTATAGAATTATAAAAGCTGTTAAACGGGTTATTACTTTTCTTAAAAACTTTCAAAAAGTTGTTGACAAGCAACTTAGAGAAATGTTATGATATAAAAGTTGTCACTCGAACAACACAATGAACCTTGAAAACTGAACAAGCAACGTTAATGAAACAAGCTTCTTAAATGAAGCAAACAATAGATTTTAACTTTTAATTAAGTTGAATCGCTAGCAAAGCAAATGAGCTTTCAAACTACTTTTATGGAGAGTTTGATCCTGGCTCAGGACGAACGCTGGCGGCGTGCCTAATACATGCAAGTCGAGCGGATGATGAGAGAAGCTTGCTTCTCTCTGATTTAGCGGCGGACGGGTGAGTAACACGTGGGTAACCTACCTTATAGATTGGGATAACTCCGGGAAACCGGGGCTAATACCGAATAATACTTTTAAACACATGTTTGAAAGTTGAAAGACGGTTTCGGCTGTCACTATAAGATGGACCCGCGGCGCATTAGCTAGTTGGTGAGGTAACGGCTCACCAAGGCAACGATGCGTAGCCGACCTGAGAGGGTGATCGGCCACACTGGGACTGAGACACGGCCCAGACTCCTACGGGAGGCAGCAGTAGGGAATCTTCCACAATGGACGAAAGTCTGATGGAGCAACGCCGCGTGAGTGAAGAAGGATTTCGGTTCGTAAAACTCTGTTGCAAGGGAAGAACAAGTAGCGTAGTAACTGGCGCTACCTTGACGGTACCTTGTTAGAAAGCCACGGCTAACTACGTGCCAGCAGCCGCGGTAATACGTAGGTGGCAAGCGTTGTCCGGAATTATTGGGCGTAAAGCGCGCGCAGGTGGTTCCTTAAGTCTGATGTGAAAGCCCCCGGCTCAACCGGGGAGGGTCATTGGAAACTGGGGAACTTGAGTGCAGAAGAGGATAGTGGAATTCCAAGTGTAGCGGTGAAATGCGTAGAGATTTGGAGGAACACCAGTGGCGAAGGCGACTGTCTGGTCTGTAACTGACACTGAGGCGCGAAAGCGTGGGGAGCAAACAGGATTAGATACCCTGGTAGTCCACGCCGTAAACGATGAGTGCTAAGTGTTGGGGGGTTTCCGCCCCTCAGTGCTGCAGCTAACGCATTAAGCACTCCGCCTGGGGAGTACGGTCGCAAGACTGAAACTCAAAGGAATTGACGGGGGCCCGCACAAGCGGTGGAGCATGTGGTTTAATTCGAAGCAACGCGAAGAACCTTACCAGGTCTTGACATCCCGGTGACCACTATGGAGACATAGTTTCCCCTTCGGGGGCAACGGTGACAGGTGGTGCATGGTTGTCGTCAGCTCGTGTCGTGAGATGTTGGGTTAAGTCCCGCAACGAGCGCAACCCTTATTCTTAGTTGCCATCATTTAGTTGGGCACTCTAAGGAGACTGCCGGTGATAAACCGGAGGAAGGTGGGGATGACGTCAAATCATCATGCCCCTTATGACCTGGGCTACACACGTGCTACAATGGACGATACAAACGGTTGCCAACCCGCGAGGGGGAGCTAATCCGATAAAATCGTTCTCAGTTCGGATTGTAGGCTGCAACTCGCCTACATGAAGCCGGAATCGCTAGTAATCGCGGATCAGCATGCCGCGGTGAATACGTTCCCGGGCCTTGTACACACCGCCCGTCACACCACGAGAGTTTGTAACACCCGAAGTCGGTGAGGTAACCTTTATGGAGCCAGCCGCCGAAGGTGGGATAGATGATTGGGGTGAAGTCGTAACAAGGTAGCCGTATCGGAAGGTGCGGCTGGATCACCTCCTTTCTAAGGATTATTTCGGAATCATTCCCTTGGGGAATGAAACATTAACGTTTGCTGTTCAGTTTTGAAGGTTCATTCTTAATTGAATGAGATACTTCAAAACCTTGTTGGTTTAATTCATCTTGTATGATTGAACCGCATTTCGTTCTTTGAAAACTGGATAAAACGACATTGATAGCAATAAAACAAATTTCTATTTTATAGAAATGTAACAAGTCAAGCAATTGACGTGTAAACTTAAATCTTAGATTTTATCTAAGTGTTAACTTTTGGTTAAGTTAATAAGGGCGCACGGTGGATGCCTTGGCACTAGGAGTCGATGAAGGACGGCACTAACACCGATATGCCTCGGGGAGCTGTAAGTAAGCTTTGATCCGGGGATTTCCGAATGGGGGAACCCACTATCTTTAATCGGATAGTATCTACACGTGAATACATAGCGTGATGAGGACAGACGCAGGGAACTGAAACATCTAAGTACCTGCAGGAACAGAAAGAAAATTCGATTCCCTGAGTAGCGGCGAGCGAAACGGGAAGAGCCCAAACCAAAGAGCTTGCTCTTTGGGGTTGTAGGACACTCTATACGGAGTTACAAAAGAATGAGTTAGACGAAGCGACTTGGAAAGGTCCGCGAAACAAGGTAAAAGCCCTGTAGTCAAAAGTTCATTCCCTCCAGAGTGTATCCTGAGTACGGCGGAACACGTGAAATTCCGTCGGAATCCGGGAGGACCATCTCCCAAGGCTAAATACTACCTAGTGACCGATAGTGAACCAGTACCGTGAGGGAAAGGTGAAAAGCACCCCGGAAGGGGAGTGAAATAGATCCTGAAACCGTGTGCCTACAAGTAGTTAGAGCCCGTTAATGGGTGATAGCGTGCCTTTTGTAGAATGAACCGGCGAGTTACGATTACGTGCGAGGTTAAGTTGAGAAGACGGAGCCGCAGCGAAAGCGAGTCTGAATAGGGCGAATTAGTACGTGGTCGTAGACCCGAAACCAGGTGATCTACCCATGTCCAGGGTGAAGGTGAGGTAACACTCACTGGAGGCCCGAACCCACGCACGTTGAAAAGTGCGGGGATGAGGTGTGGGTAGCGGAGAAATTCCAATCGAACCTGGAGATAGCTGGTTCTCTCCGAAATAGCTTTAGGGCTAGCCTCGTGATTGAGAATACCGGAGGTAGAGCACTGTTTGGACTAGGGGGGCATCTCGCTTTACCGAATTCAGACAAACTCCGAATGCCGGATATTTATACACGGGAGTCAGACTGCGAGTGATAAGATCCGTAGTCAAGAGGGAAACAGCCCAGACCACCAGCTAAGGTCCCCAAGTAATCGTTAAGTGGAAAAGGATGTGGCGTTGCTTAGACAACCAGGATGTTGGCTTAGAAGCAGCCATCATTTAAAGAGTGCGTAATAGCTCACTGGTCGAGTGACGCTGCGCCGAAAATGTATCGGGGCTAAACGATTCACCGAAGCTGTGGATGCATACTTTGAGTATGCGTGGTAGGAGAGCGTTCTAATAGCGTTGAAGTCAGACCGGAAGGACTGGTGGAGCGATTAGAAGTGAGAATGCCGGTATGAGTAGCGAAACATGGGTGAGAATCCCATGCACCGTATGACTAAGGTTTCCTGAGGAAGGCTCGTCCGCTCAGGGTTAGTCGGGACCTAAGCCGAGGCCGATAGGCGTAGGCGATGGACAACAGGTTGATATTCCTGTACCACCTCCTCACCGTTTGAGAAATGGGGGGACGCAGTAGGATAGGGTAAGCACGCCGTTGGTTGCGCGTGTTCAAGCAGTAAGGCGTGTATGTAGGCAAATCCGCATACTATAACGTTGAGCTGTGATGACGAGCTCTTTAGAGCGAAGTTCCTGATTTCACACTGCCAAGAAAAGCCTCTATCGAGGTGAGAGGTGCCCGTACCGCAAACCGACACAGGTAGTCGAGGAGAGAATCCTAAGGTGTGCGAGAGAACTCTCGTTAAGGAACTCGGCAAAATGACCCCGTAACTTCGGGAGAAGGGGTGCTTCTTTGGGTGCATAGCCTAGAGAAGCCGCAGTGAATAGGCCCAGGCGACTGTTTAGCAAAAACACAGGTCTCTGCAAAACCGTAAGGTGACGTATAGGGGCTGACGCCTGCCCGGTGCTGGAAGGTTAAGAGGAGCGGTTAGCGCAAGCGAAGCTGTGAATTGAAGCCCCAGTAAACGGCGGCCGTAACTATAACGGTCCTAAGGTAGCGAAATTCCTTGTCGGGTAAGTTCCGACCCGCACGAAAGGCGTAACGATCTGGGCACTGTCTCAACGAGAGACTCGGTGAAATTATAGTACCTGTGAAGATGCAGGTTACCCGCGACAGGACGGAAAGACCCCGTGGAGCTTTACTGTAGCCTGATATTGAATTTTGGTACAACTTGTACAGGATAGGTAGGAGCCAGAGATCCCGGAGCGCCAGCTTCGGAGGAGGCGTCGGTGGGATACTACCCTGGTTGTATTGAACTTCTAACCCATGCCCCTTAGCGGGGTAGGAGACAGTGTCAGGCGGACAGTTTGACTGGGGCGGTCGCCTCCTAAAGAGTAACGGAGGCGCCCAAAGGTTCCCTCAGAATGGTTGGAAATCATTCGAAGAGTGTAAAGGCATAAGGGAGCTTGACTGCGAGACCTACAAGTCGAGCAGGGTCGAAAGACGGGCTTAGTGATCCGGTGGTTCCGCATGGAAGGGCCATCGCTCAACGGATAAAAGCTACCCCGGGGATAACAGGCTTATCTCCCCCAAGAGTCCACATCGACGGGGAGGTTTGGCACCTCGATGTCGGCTCATCGCATCCTGGGGCTGTAGTCGGTCCCAAGGGTTGGGCTGTTCGCCCATTAAAGCGGTACGCGAGCTGGGTTCAGAACGTCGTGAGACAGTTCGGTCCCTATCCGTCGTGGGCGTAGGAAATTTGAGAGGAGCTGTCCTTAGTACGAGAGGACCGGGATGGACACACCGCTGGTGTACCAGTTGTCTTGCCAAAGGCATCGCTGGGTAGCTATGTGTGGACGGGATAAGTGCTGAAAGCATCTAAGCATGAAGCCCCCCTCAAGATGAGATTTCCCATTACGCAAGTAAGTAAGACCCCTGAAAGACGATCAGGTAGATAGGTTCGAGGTGGAAGTGCGGTGACGCATGTAGCTGACGAATACTAATCGGTCGAGGACTTAACCACATTTTATTGCACAAATTCAATGAAACGTTTATCCAGTTTTGAAAGAATGGTTCTTTCTACAGGTTTCGTAAGAAGCCCTATAGTGAAGTGATGATGGCAAAGAGGTCACACCCGTTCCCATACCGAACACGGAAGTTAAGCTCTTTAGCGCCGATGGTAGTTGGGGGCTTCCCCCTGTGAGAGTAGGACGTCGCTTCGCACACGAAAAAAACCACTGAGAAATCAGTGGTTTTTTTGTATAAAAATATTCATCAATAATGCTCTTCAGAGAAAATCTTTAAATTCCCTTTTCAATACCTCTAAGTACTTCCTTATATAAAATCAAATTAACTACTTATTTAATAAAGCTTTTTCAAATCAACTAAATAATTTCCTTTTATAATAGGTATATTTTAGCTAATATTTGAAAGCTAAAAATTATATTATAAAAAGTTTATTAAAGGAAAAGATAAAGCAAAAGTAAAATAAAATTATAATAAAACAGTAAAAGTAAGAAAACACTCAACTAAGGTAATATTCCGAATTATTTTATTTTTTAAGTAATCTTGACAGTCGAGGTCGACGTTGATAACCTTACAATAATATTCTTTTCTAAATAGGAGGCATACTTAAAAATGTGGGAAACAAAATTTGCTAAAGAAGGTTTAACATTTGATGATGTATTATTAGTGCCAGCACACTCAGAAGTATTACCAAAGGATGTTAATTTATCTGTAAATCTTACTAATAATATTAAGTTAAACATTCCAATGATTTCTGCCGGTATGGATACTGTAACAGAAGCAAAAATGGCAATTGCAATGGCTCGTCAAGGTGGACTTGGTATTATTCATAAGAACATGAGTATTGAAAAGCAAGCAGAAGAAGTAGAAAAAGTAAAACGCTCTGAAAATGGTGTTATTACTAATCCCTTTTTCTTAACACCTGAGCACCAAGTATTCGATGCAGAACATTTAATGGGCAAATACCGCATTTCAGGTGTTCCTATTGTGAACAACATGGAAGATCAAAAGTTAGTTGGGATTATTACAAACCGTGACCTACGTTTTATCTCTGATTATTCATTAAAAATTGATGATGTTATGACAAAAGAGGATTTAATTACGGCAGCTGTTGGGACAACTTTAGCAGAGGCCGAAGAAATTCTTCAACAATATAAAATCGAAAAGTTACCTATTGTAGATGAAGATGGAAAACTTACAGGTTTAATTACGATTAAAGATATCGAAAAGGTTATTGAATTCCCTAATGCAGCTAAAGACAGCCATGGACGTTTAGTTGTAGGTGCAGCAGTAGGTGTTTCTAAAGATACAATGGTACGCATTGCTAAGTTGGTGGAGGCACAGGTTGATATTGTGGTAATTGATACAGCACATGGTCATTCACAAGGTGTATTAAATACTATTAAAGACATCCGTGCCGCTTACCCGAATTTAGACATTATTGCAGGTAATGTAGCAACAGCTGAAGGTACACGTGCTTTATTTGAGGCAGGAGCAGATGTTGTAAAAGTGGGAATTGGTCCTGGTTCTATTTGTACTACTCGTGTTGTGGCAGGTGTAGGTGTACCTCAAATTACAGCGATATATGATGCTGCTACAGTAGCACGTGAGATAGGCAAAACGATTATCGCTGATGGTGGGATTAAGTATTCAGGAGATATCGTAAAAGCTTTAGCTGCAGGCGGACATACTGTAATGTTAGGATCATTATTAGCGGGAACTTCTGAATCTCCAGGTGAAACTGAAATCTTCCAAGGGCGTCGCTTTAAAGTATACCGCGGTATGGGTTCACTTGGTGCAATGGAAAAAGGTTCTAAGGATCGTTACTTCCAGGAAGATGCGAAGAAGTTAGTTCCAGAAGGAATAGAAGGACGTCTACCTTATAAAGGACCTTTAGCAGATACAATTCATCAATTAGTTGGTGGTGTACGTGCTGGAATGGGTTACTGTGGTGCTCCGGATTTAGCAGATTTACGAGAAAAATCACAATTCATTAAAATGTCAGGGGCAGGCTTACGTGAGTCACACCCACATGATGTACAAATTACAAAAGAATCACCAAACTATTCTTTACAATAAGTACTAGGCAACTTTTAAACGCTACTATCGTCAAATTGAGATAGTAGCGTTTTTTTATTAAGAAGAGCACACATTAGACTACTTATGTATGATAAAATGGCGTTAGAGAATAAAAATTTTGGAGGTAGCTTTGTGAAGATAGTAAGTAAGCAAATGGTATTAAGCTTCGTCTTAATTCCAGTGTTAATATTCAGTATGTTGGCGATGGCCATACCTGCTCCAACAAATGCAGAGACGGATTTAGGATTAACGGTAGATGCAGCGATATTAATTGATGCAGATACTGGTAAGATTTTATATGAACAAAATGCAGAAACTGCATTAGGTATTGCAAGTATGACGAAAATGATGACGGAATACTTATTACTAGATGCAATTAAAGAAGGATCGATTACTTGGGATCAACAATATAATGTAACAGAGTATACATATAAAGTTTCTCAAAACCGTTTATTAAGTAATGTACCTTTGCGTGCGGATGGTACGTATTCAATTAAAGAATTATATGAAGCGATGGCTATTTATTCTGCCAATGCAGCAACAATTGCAATTGCTGAAACAATTGCAGGGACAGAAAAAGAATTTTTAAAGCTTATGAATAAAAAAGCAGAAGAACTGGGTTTGGAAAATTATAAATTTGTAAACTCTACGGGGTTAAATAACTCAGATTTATTGGGGATGCATCCAGAAGGTACAGGGGAAAATGATGAAAATGTGATGCCTGCCCGTTCTGTGGCAAAGTTAGCGTATCATTTACTGAAGGATCATCCTGATATGCTAGAAACAGCAAAAATTCCGAAAAAAGTCTTCCGTGAAGGAACTTCGGATGCAATTAACATGTCAAACTGGAATTTCATGCTTCCAGGTCTTGTCTATGCATATGAAGGAGTAGACGGTTTAAAAACTGGTACAACTGATTTTGCGGGTCATACGTTTACGGGTACAGCAAAACGTGGGGATACACGTTTAATTGCAGTAGTAATGAAGGCTGTAGATTCAAAAGGTGTAGGCTCTTATAAGGCACGTTTTGATGCAACAGCGAAGCTATTTGATTATGGATTTGGTCAATTTTCAAAAGTAGAACTTGTTCCGGCAAACTACACATTTGAAGGGAAGAAATCACTTCCTGTAACAAAAGGGAAAGAAGAAGCTGTAAATATAGCAGTAAAAGAGCCTGTTTCAGTGATGGTAAAAACGTCTGAAAAAGATTTATATGTTCCGACACTAATGTTAACAACAGAAGAACTGGAAGCTGGTGTTGAGAAGAACCAAGTAGTAGGTCAAGCTGTTGTTAATATTTCACAGGGAATGGATTATGGCTATATTGACGGCTCTAAAATTGTAGCAGAAGTGGTAACAACGGATGCTGTAGAACGTGCAGGAAAAGTAGCACTATTCTTCCAGGGTATTGGAAGCTTCTTTGCTAATTTATGGAGCGGTGTATTTGGTTTTGCAAATGGATTAATTAAATAAATATGTGATGCCTTTCTATAAGATAAATCTTATAGAAAGGTTTTTTTGTAGAAAAACGGAATTTTCGAATGGGACAATTTGTAGATAGAGCATGCCATACATACATTGTTGTTATGGAGGGATAATTATGTGTGGGATTTCAGGCTGGATTGATTACTCGAAAAATCTGGTAGATAATGAATTACTTATAAAGAAGATGACGAGAACGCTTTTACATCGTGGTCCGGATAGTGAGGGGTATTTTGTGAGCAAGCATGCCTTACTAGGACATAAAAGGCTCGCAATTATTGACTTAGTCACAGGTGACCAACCAATGACTAGAGGGAATTTTACGATTGTTTACAATGGGGAAGTTTATAATGCCAATGAAATTCGTGAACAGCTCATTAAACGTGGCTATACATTCCATACCACATCCGATACGGAAGTTATTTTAATTGCGTATTGTGAATGGAAAGAGCGATGTATGGACTATTTGAATGGGATATATGGTTTTGCTATATGGGATGCAGAGGAACAATCTTTATTCTTATGCCGTGACCGGTTAGGAGTTAAGCCATTATTTTACTATGAATATGAAGATGGCATATTATTTAGCTCTGAAATTAAAGGGATCTTGGCACACCCTTCAGTAAAGCCGCAAGTCGATATAGAAGGGCTGGCGGCGTTATTTAGTTTAGGACCTTCTCGAATAGTCGGTAATGCTATATTTAAAGGAATTAAGGAAATAAAACCGGCATATGCCATGACTGTTCGTAAAGAGGGCAAAAAGAGCTGGAAATATTGGGATATAGTAAGTAAACAACATGAACATTCAGAGGAAGAAACAATAGATAAAGTACGGGAGCTTGTAACGAAGGCAATTGAACGCCAACTAATAAGTGATGTACCTATTAGTACAATGCTTTCGGGAGGGCTAGATTCAAGTATTATAACGGCTGTAGCAGCTGAACAACTTGCCAAAGAAAATAAAACATTATCGACATATTCCGTAGCGTATGAAGAAAATGACCAACACTTTCAGGAAAACTCATTTCAAACATCTCAGGATGAATTTTGGATTGGGAAGATGCAACAAGCATTTCAAACCAATCATAAGCAAGTTACCCTTACTCAGGAAGATTTAGTTGAAAGCTTACAGCATGCCATGATATTGAAAGATATGCCGAGTATGGCCGATATTGATAGTTCGCTTTATTTGTTCTGTAAAGAGATGAAAAATGAACATACGGTAGCTTTATCAGGCGAGTGTGCAGATGAAGTATTTGGTGGGTATCCATGGTTTTATGGTGAAAAAACAGAAAGTCTGTTTCCGTGGTTAAGATCAACAAATGAGCGGGAACAGCTATTTAAAACAGAATGGCAAAAAAGGTTACAGCTGCCTCAGTTTATGCAAAATACTTATGATGAAGCAATCAAGGATATGCCTCATTTTACAGGCAGTAAAGAGGAGCAGGAACGCCAGCAATTGTTTTATTTAAATAATTTATTCTTTATGCAAACCTTGTTAGAAAGAAATGATCGAATGACAATGGGAGCGAGTATGGAGGTGCGTGTTCCATTTGCTGATCATACGATTATAGAATACGTATGGAATATTCCATGGGAAATGAAAAACAGTGGTGGCAAAGAAAAGGGAATTTTACGGGAGGCTTTCTCCTCTCTTTTACCGAAAGAAGTAGTGGAGCGTAAAAAAAATCCATACCCCAAAACATATCATCCAAAATATACTGAACTTGTGCATAAACGTTTACAGCAAATTTTGAAACAGAAGGATTCAGTATTATATGAATTGTTCGAGCATGACCAATTAAAGCGTCTACTCGCTACAAATGGTCAGTCATTTCAGATTCCATGGTTTGGTCAGTTAATGGCTGGTCCACAATTAATTGCCTACTTAATTCAGGTGCATGATTGGGTAGAACATTACCGAATTGATATTATTTCAACATAAAGAAAGACGTTCTTAATTTAGAACGTCTCAAAGGCTGGATTTAGTTTACTGATTTTTTGGAGATATTCCAAATAGCCATTAGTTGATGGATTTGATGTTCTATTTCATGAATTTGTATATTTCCAAAACCCAGTAAAAATGTCCGTTTAGAATATGATTGCTCTGTTAGATAATAGTTGGAAAGAGGCAAAATATTAATATTATGCTGTAAGGCAATTTGTTGAAGCGCCAATTCAGTTTGATCGTGAAGAAAGGCTATTAATATATTCGTACCTGCCGCATCTCCGGATATAGATATTTGTGGATAATAATTCGAAAAAATCTCAATACATTTATCGTGCTTCTTACGATAAATTTTCCGCATGCGATTTAAGTGTTTTGCAAAATGCCCGTCTGCCATAAACTTTGCTAGAATATGCTGTTCAAACCGAGGAACAGTAGAAGAATAGTAATTAAAATGCTCTTGATAGCGTTTAATAAGTGATGGGGGTAATACGAAATAGGCAACGCGTAATGATGGCATAAGGGATTTCGTAAAAGTACTCAAATAAATAACGCGATCGTTTTGATCCATTCCCCGTAATGCCGGAATTGGCTTTCCAATATAACGAAACTCACTATCGTAATCATCCTCAATTATAAAACGATTGGGTGCTTTAGCTGCCCAATTCAATAGCTGAGTGCGCCGGTTGGCAGACAGTACTGCCCCAGTCGGGAATTGGTGAGATGGAGTAACATAAACAACATTTGCGTTCGTTTTCTGCAATTGTTCCACAACAATTCCGTCTGAATCAACGGAAATTGGAATAGCGAGCTGACTTAGTTGATGCCTTGGTATTGGTGAATAGCCTGGATTTTCAAAGGCTAGTAGGAAATCATCGTCTAATATTTTTAAAATCATGGGCAGGAGCTGTTCGGTTCCGGAGCCAATCACGATTTGTTCCGGCTGGCACGCTATCCCCCGGGACTGATGAAGATAGTTTGAAATTTCGATTCGTAATGCCAGCTCACCTTGACGTTCGCCAGTTTGCAGTAAATGTTTGAATGGCTTATCTAGAACATCTTTGGCATATTTTCGCCATGTTGTAAACGGGAATGCATCCTCGTCAATTTTTGCAGAGGAAAAGTCAATTTTATATTCCGTTTGCTGAGTTACATTCTTAAAGTTAACATTCATTACGGAATTTTTACGATAAGGCAATGAATCAATTTCTTCTACAAAATAGCCAATGCGAGGTTTTGACATAATATATCCTTCCGCTAACAGCTGAGCATAGGCCAGTTCAACAGTTGTTTGGCTAATATTGAAAAATTCCGCCAGTTCCCGTTTAGAAGGTAGGCGAGTTCCTACAACCAGTTGGCTATTTGTAATCGCATCTTTTATACCGATATATAGCTGTTCGTAGAGTGGAATAGAATGTTCTTTTTTTAGTTGAAAGAAAAGCATATTAAAGTACCTCCTTTTGTGACCTTTAAGAAAAATAAAAATATATTAAATTCAACAATGTCAGAAAAGTATAGCACATCGGCAATTATTTCTGAATGTTTTAGGGAAAACTTGCATTGATGTACTGTTTATAGTACAGTATGGTTAAATTTATAAATGAATTCGATGATAGGAAGTAGTAGCAAGCAAGTTTTTTTTAGAGAGTCAGCGGGTGGTGAAAGCTGATAAAAGCACTTGTGAATCCGTCCTTGAGATGCTTTTTCCGAAAACTAACAAGTAGGTAGAAGCCGGCTTACCAGAGTCGTTAATTGTTAAGAGGAATAGATTTTAGATCTATTCAATTAGGGTGGCAACGCGGGTAGCTCTCGTCCCTTTCATAGGGATTGAGGGCTTTTTTGTATTCACTTTACTAATACATTAATGCGTTAAAGTGCTCGGGATCATCATTCATAAACTTTAGGAGGAAAAATTATGTTAGACATTAAGCGTGTCCGAGACAATTTTGAAGAAGTAAAACGTATGCTTCTTACACGTAACGAAGATTTAGGGAATCTGGACAACTTTGAAAACCTAGATACAAAGCGTCGTGAGCTAATTTCCAAAACAGAAGTATTAAAGGCTGAGCGCAATAAAGTATCTGAGCAAATTTCTGTTATGAAGCGCAACAAGGAAGATGCAACAGAAGTGATTGCTCGTATGCGTGAAGTAGGCGATGAGATTAAAGCTTTAGATGCTGAATTAAATGGCATTGAAGAAGAGTTTAAAGATATGATGATGCGTCTGCCAAATATTCCACATGAGTCAGTACCAGTTGGAACAGAAGAAGATGACAATGTAGAGGAATATACTTGGGGCACTGTACCAACATTTGATTTTGAAACAAAGGCACACTGGGATATTGCAAAAGAGCTAGATATCGTGGATTTTGAGCGCGGAGCAAAAGTTACAGGAAGCCGTTTCTTATTTTATAAAGGGTTGGGTGCACGTTTAGAGCGCGCTTTACTGAACTTTATGATGGATCTTCATTCAGATCAACATGGCTATACGGAAATGTTGCCACCGCAAATCGTTAACCGCGATTCATTAACGGGCACAGGTCAATTACCGAAGTTTGAAGAAGATGTATTTAAATTAGTTCGTGAAGAAGATGAAATGGACTATTATCTAATTCCAACAGCTGAAGTGCCGGTAACAAACTACTACCGTGATGAAATTTTATCAGCAGACATGCTGCCACAAGCATTTTCAGCATACAGCGCTAACTTCCGTTCAGAAGCAGGATCTGCAGGTCGTGATACACGCGGATTGATCCGTCAGCACCAGTTCAACAAAGTAGAATTAGTACGCTTTGTAAAACCGGAAGAATCTTATGAGCAATTGGAAATTTTAACAGGTCATGCCGAAAAAGTATTACAGCTTTTAGGCTTGCCATACCGCAAATTAAAAATGTGCACAGCAGATTTAGGATTCACAGCTGCGAAAAAGTATGATTTGGAAGTATGGATTCCTGCACAAAACATGTACCGTGAAATTTCTTCTTGTTCAAACTTCGAAGATTTCCAAGCGCGTCGTGCCAATATCCGTTTCCGTCGTGAAGCAGGAGCAAAACCGGAATTCGTTCACACGTTAAACGGTTCAGGTCTAGCAATTGGCCGTACAGTAGCAGCAATTCTGGAAAATTACCAACAAGAAGATGGTTCTGTAGTTATTCCTGATGTATTACGTCCGTATATGGGCGGCATAGAAATCATTGCGCCTAAATAATTAAAATTAAAAGTGTGCTGAATCTAATAAATTCAGCACGCTTTTTTTCATTTATAAACAAATATATTATTTAGGAATTAGTTTTACAAAAGTAGAGTATTTTGTTATATTCGAGAAAATAGGATACTCGATGCAATGTTCAAAGAATAATAGATTCTACTGACTCATAACAATATTTTCAGCAGTTACATCAAAATCAATTTTCATAAAAACCCTCTATATATACACAGTTATTTTCACTTCAATAATTCCAATATAATCTTGCCTAATGCTCTCTTTTTTAATAACACCTCAGTTCCAACAAAAATTATAAAGCCTTTATTGAATCAAGTAATCTCACAGGAGGATGAGTGAACGAATGGAATACATTCAAGTTTCATATGAATATGAAGAGAAAATTGCGATTGTCACGTTAAACCGACCTGAAATGCGGCATGCCTTTAATACGGAGATGGCCAAGGAGTTGCTCAATGTATTTCAATCCCTGAATGAGCAGCCAGTACGTGTCGTTATTTTAACTTCTTCTACTGTAGATGCCTTTTGCTCAGGCGCAGATTTAAAAGAACGTAAGGGGATGAGCGACTCACAATGGACAGAACAGCATCATTTATTTGAGCAAATGTTTCAGGCTGTAGCCAATTGTAAGCAACCTACAATAGCTGCAATAAACGGCTATGCACTTGCGGGAGGATTTGAGCTCGTCTTAAATACGGATTTAATAATCGCCGGCAGGAACACTAAAGTAGGATTGACTGAGGTTACTCGAGGAATAATGCCTGGCGGAGGAGGTGCGCGATTATTACCAAAACGTGTACCGCTTCATATTGCAAAGGAATGGCTGTTTACAGGTCGAATTGTTCCAGTAGCGGAAGCTCAGCAGGCAGGTTTATTTAATGCAGTAGTCGAGCCCTCAGATGTGCTGCAAACTGCACTGCAATTGGCCGAAACGATTGCTTCTAATGCCCCATTAGGAATTCAAGGGGTAAAGAAAATAGCAGAAATCAGTTCATTAGAAGCATCTGAAGCATTTCGAATTGAAATTGAAACATACAATGAGGTCATTGCTTCAGAGGATCGAATAGAAGGTATCTTAGCCTTTAATGAGAAAAGGAAACCTAATTTTATTGGAAGGTAGGAGGGTACCATATGATGCAAACAGAGAATCTCGTTTTTCTAGAGGAACTTCGGGAAGCTGTAAGAGCAGTTTGTAAACGTTTTGATGGTGCGTATTGGCGGAAGTTAGATGAAATTGAAGGTTATCCGACAGAATTTGTGGAGGCTATTACACAGGCAGGTTTTTTAGGAGCTCTAATACCAGAACAATATGGCGGTTCAGGTTTAGGAATATTGGAAGCGTCAGTGATTTTAGAAGAAATTAACCGCTCAGGCGGGAATGCGGGTGCTTGCCATGCCCAAATGTATACGATGGGCACAATTTTGCGGCATGGTTCGCCGGCACAAAAGGAGAAATACTTACCAAAGATTGCGGATGGTACGCTTCGTTTACAAGCATTTGGTGTGACAGAACCAAACACAGGTACGGATACAACAAATTTAAAGACATTTGCGAAACGTGATGGTGACCATTATATAGTGAACGGTCAAAAGGTATTCATTTCACGTGCAGAGCATTCAGATTTAATGATTTTATTGGTGCGTACAACCCCGAAAGATCAATGTGTTAAAAAGAGTGATGGATTATCCGTGCTGATTGTGGATTTAAATGAAGCAGTTGGCAATGGATTGGAGATCCGTCCCATCAAAACGATGATGAATCATGCAACAACGGAATTATTTATCGATAATCTAAAAGTGCCGGTAGAGAACTTAATTGGCGAAGAGGGAAAAGGATTCCGCTATATTTTGGACGGGATGAATGCTGAGCGAATTTTAATTGCTGCAGAATGTATTGGTGATGGTCGTTGGTTTATTGAACGGGCAACGAATTACGCAAAAGATCGTGTCGTTTTTGATCGACCGATTGGACAAAACCAAGGGATCCAATTCCCGATTGCACAAGCGCACATCCATATTGAAGCTGCAGATTTGATGCGCATAAAAGCAGCAGAACTTTATGATCAGCAGCAAGTTTGTGGGGCAGAGGCCAATATGGCGAAGTTACTTGCGGCAGATGCATCCTGGGAGGCAGCTAATGTAGCGATTCAAACATACGGCGGCTTTGGCTTTGCAGCAGAATATGATATTGAGCGTAAATTTAAAGAGACGCGATTATATCAAGTAGCTCCTATTTCAACGAATTTAATTTTATCATACGTAGGAGAACATATTTTAAAACTTCCTAAATCTTATTGAGGTGAACATCATGCACTTTCCAAATCAAGTAGAAATTATTGAAGTAGGTCCTCGCGATGGTCTACAAAATGAAGCACGCTTTGTTCCAACAGAGGAAAAGAAACAACTAATTAAACAATTATATGAAGCTGGTTTTCAGCGAATCGAAACGGCCTCCTTTGTCCATCCAAAAATAGTGCCACAAATGGCCGATGCACAGGAAATTACATCATTTTGCAATGAGTTAGGGATGAATTATCTTGCTTTAACACCAAATATGAAAGCGCTGGAGCGTGCAATCGAAGCAGGTGTACCACAGATTGCAGTATTTGTTGGGGCAAGCGAGACATTCAATCAAAAAAATATTAAGCGTTCCATTGAAGAGTCTTTAGCAGAATGCAGTGAAATGTTCCGGCATGCAAAGGCTCAGCAAAAATTTATCCGAGGCTATGTGTCGATGTGTTTTAGCTGTCCGTATGAAGGGGCTATCTCCTATGAGCAAGTAAAGCGAGTCGTTTCACAATTTGTGAGTGATGGGGCTGATGAAATTTCGATTGGAGATACGAATGGACAGGCAAATCCGCGCATTGTGTATGAGCGATTTAGCGCATTGAGAAGAGACTTTCCGGACACAACGTTCGTGGCTCATTTCCATGATACTAACGGCTTTGCCTATGCCAATATCATGGCCGCATTAAATGCGGGAATCGAAAAGTTTGATAGTTCGATCGCGGGCCTTGGCGGCTGTCCATTTTCGCCTGGAGCAACAGGAAATATAGCGACAGAGAAGGTGGTGGAGCTGTTTGAAGCAATGGGAATTAAGACAAATATTCAGTCTGAAAAATTGAAGGACGTCGGCGCTTTTGCTAGTAACTTAGTTTAAGGGGGGCTGAAACTGAAACCATTACAAGGCATACGTGTCATCGATATGACTACCAATATTTCAGGGCCAACATTAACAATGATTTTGGCCGATTTAGGGGCAGAAGTAATCAAAATCGAAAAGTTGAGTGGCGATGAAGCCCGTAAAATGGAGCCTAAATTTCAGGAAGATGGCGTTTACTTTTTAAATATTAATAGACAGAAGAAATCTATTACCCTTAATTTAAAGGATAATTCCAATTTTGAAAGATTAATGGATTTGATTAAAACAGCCGACGTTTTTGTTGAAAATTACCGGCTTGGTATAGCGCAGAAATTGGGGATTGATTATAAAGCATTGAAGGAAGTGAATCCTCAACTTGTTTATTGTTCACTGACTGCCTATGGCCAACATGGCCCTAAAAAAATGTATCCAGGCTATGATGCCATTATGCAGGCTGAAACAGGCATTATGAGTATTACAGGGAGCGAAGAGTTAGCAAGGGTGCCTGTTTCATTAATTGACCAAGGAAGTGCCATGTGGGGGGCACTTGGTATTGTATCTGCCATTTTGCAGCGTAGTCATACAAATGAGGGGAGCTTTGTTTCAACATCATTGTATGAAACCGGTGTATTTTGGGCGAACTATCATTTGCTTTCAACCAAATTAACGGGTGAAAATCCTGAAAAATTAGGCTCTAATCATGGCGCATTTGCACCCTATGGAGCGTTTCGAACATCAGATGGGGCAATAATGATTGGTATCTCAAACAATAAATTATTCGAAAAACTATGTGAAGTATTGAATAGGCATGAATGGGTTGAAGATCCTCGTTACTGTACAAATGAAGAGCGCGTCAAAAATCGTTCCTTACTGATGGAACAAATTGAACAAATAACACAAGCGGAAAAAAGCGATGTACTCATTCAGGCACTTGAAAATGGAGGAGTTCCTGTAGCACAGGTGAAAACGATGCAAGATGTCCTTATAGACCCGCAGCAAATAGAGAATAAACTTATCATACGTCTGCCACATTTACGTGATAAGGAAATGTATGCAACACGTATTCCTCTAACATTTTCAAACTGTGACTTAACACCAACTGTACCTGCACCAATGCTAGGGGAGCACAATAAGGAAATCTTAGGGAGGGAGAGCATACATGACAATAAGTGAGCAGTTGGCACAATACATTGTGAATGTTCGTTTTGAGGATATACCAGAGGAGGTTATACACTTTACGAAATTATGTATAGTCGACTATTATTCATCTTTATTGAAAGGCAAAGAAGCAGAACCCGTTCAGATGATGGAGCAGGTTGCGCTCCTAATTGGAGGAGAAAAGCAGGCAACGGCAGTTACGGGATTGAAAACGAGCATAACAAATGCAGCTTTCATCAATGGTGGGGCGAGCCACGTTATTGAACTGGATGACATTCATAAAGCGTCCATTGTACATGCTGCAACCGTCATTATGCCCGCAGCAATTGCCATTGCCGAGTGGCAGAATTTATCGGGAAAACGATTAATCGAGGCGATTATTGTAGGCTATGAAGTAGCGTTTCGCATAGGAGAAACCGTTACTCCTTCGCATTATTACTATTTCCATAATACAGCGACTTGCGGTACCTTTGGCGCGGCAGCAGCTGTGGCTAAATTATTGGATTTATCCAAAGAACAAATTGTTCAAGCATTTGGTTCAGCCGGTACACAAGCTGCCGGGCTATGGGAATTTATTGAGGATGGTGCAATGAGTAAGCAATTACATCCTGGTAAGGCAGCGATGAATGGGATTTTAAGTGCCTTGTTAGCACAGCAAGGTTTTACAGGAGCAACAGCCATTCTTGAGGGGCGGAGAGGGTTTTTTGAAGCAATGAGCGACGAGTACGATGTAACGCGAATGACGGATAAATTAGGGGAGCAATACAAAATTACCGAAAATGCTTTTAAAGTTCATGCATCATGTCGCCATACACATGCCGCAATGGACTTAGCGATTGAACTGTATGAAAAGGTAAAAAATAACGGAATCCATTCTATAAAATTAATTGAAGTAGGTGCCTATCAAGTGGCACTTGATATTACTGATGCTAAGAATCCCCAAACGGTTTATGCGGCAAAATTTAGTATGCAATTTTGTGTAGCTTTAGCGTTATTGACTGGTAAAGGCGGTTATGATGCCTATACTGCCGACTCCTTGCAGGATCCGTTAATTCGCAGCCTAATGGAAAAGATGGTTGTGTCTGTAGATGAAGACATTCATAGTCAATATCCTCAAGAGTGGGGTGCGAAAATTCAAATTCACTGGTTGGATGGCACAATTGATGTCATGCAAAGCCAATTTCCAAAAGGAGACCCTGAAAATCCATTAACCGAGCAAGATTTCATTGAAAAATTCAATAGTTTAGTACCACTAGAAGAAATCCACAAGGAAAAAATCATAAATCAACTACTACATTTAGAAACTCTCCAAGTTCAGCAGATCATTCGTACAATACATCCCATCAAACACATTTCAATCGTTTAACAGCTGTGCAATTTTCAGATAAATAAAGGGTAAGTGATCAAAAGCCCTTAACTTTGAAAATAAAAAGCATTGGATGAATCAGCAAAACGCTAACGTGTACTACAATTATCCCTACTAAAAAAAGAAACAGTGAAAGGTGGTGACGGGGGCTGCTTGCAATGCCATCATTTGAGAGATATTCCGCATATGATGAAATCCGGTAAACTACCAGTGGACCAATTATTATCCGATATTATTCCATTAGAAGAAATTAATGCTGGCTTTGATTTATTAGCTACTGGGGATAATTCCCGAATCATTATTAAAATGGATTAATCGATGTGGAGATATAAAACGATGAAACAACTAAAAGTGAACTGCTCCCTCTCAAGTAGACAGTGGAAATAATAAAAATGCTTTAAGCGGCTTGAGACCTGAACTCTTTAGGACTCAAGCCGTTTAATGTTTCTTGATATCGTTCGTTGTTATAGAATTTTATATATGTATCAATCGCATGTTTTAACTCTTCGTACGTCTCAAACTTATGTAAATAATACTTCTCTACTTTTAGAGTCCCCCAAAGCGCTTCTATCGGTCCATTATCAATACAGCGGCCGACTCTCAAATGCCCCCATTCGACAAACAGATTTTATTTTTTATCTGTCTACCTAATGGGGAGCATATCAAAAGAACATGTTTCGTCGTTTTTGTATGTTCAAAATTACATAAAGCATAATCCAAATACTAAAGATAACTCCGGCTAAACTCAATAAATAACCGGAAGCGCCAAATGCATCATAAAGCCACTGGAGGGGTGTTCCTTTTACTGGTCGATTTAAAAACATAAAATTCGTTTGAAATCGTGCATTGTAATAATAAATAGCCGGTACCGTAATGAGTAAGAGCAACACCGAGCGCCAAATATCCCGGAATGTAGTATGTAACTGATGTTCTCGAATTAATGGACAAATAAAGGCTACGAGCAAGGCATGAAACACAAAACTGTGGATATGTAAAAATCCTCCAACCGGATCTGCTGTCCAACCAGGGAATAATAGAGCAATTGCAGCCCCTGGTAAAGTGAGTGTATAAAGTAGTGTAGCCGTTGTTCGGTTTGAAAAGTAAGCATGCCAACCAGTAATAAAAATACCGAGCCCACATAAATGGAGTGGCGGGCTCCAATATGAATATTGTTCCGTAACAATTAAGTAAATTTGCTTCGTTATTTCCAAAAACAGCAACAGCCAAAAAATTGATTTTTGATAGAGCTGTTGCTGTTTATTAGAAATATAATGATAACCATATATTGAAATAATTAAAAACAAACTAATAAAAATAAGCCATGTTACATGAATGGAATCAAAAATAACAAATCCGCCCACCGTATCACCTACTTTTCTTGTTGTTGTTTACGCAATAATTTCTCTTGTTTTTTACGTTCGCGTAAAGCCTTGAAAAAGTCCGTTAGAATTTGCCCGCACTCATCTCCTAATATACCTTCTGTAACCTCACATTCATGATTAAACCGCGCATCATTTAATAAACGATATAACGAGTCAACACAACCTGCTTTAATATCACGTGCACCATAAACTACGCGAGGTATGCGTGATTGGAGAATAGCACCTGCGCACATGGGGCAAGGTTCTAATGTTACGTACAGTGTTGTTTCCTCTAAACGCCAGCTGCCTATTTTTTGGCAGGCTTCTTGAATTGCCATGCTTTCTGCGTGTGTTAGAGCGTTTTGGGTTGTTTCCCGTAAATTATGTGCCCGTGCAATAATTTCATTTTTATATACAATGACAGCCCCGATTGGAACCTCGCCAAGGGCAGCTGCCTTTTTTGCTTCTTCTAATGCCTCTTGCATGTAATAGCGATCGTTATGTTCGAGCATTTATCTATCACTCCTTATATTTCAGTTTAGCATGAGTTGAAATGCTTAGGCGACTATAGAGTTAATCGTGCTATGATGAAGGAAAAGCTTGAAGGAGTAATGTTATGAATTCATTTCAAACAATTGAAGAAGTGAACGGTTATTTTGAAAAGCAGTTGGAGAGTTTATACGAAAAGTATACGGCACAATTACAAATCGTTGAGAAAAATAAAATACAAATTTATACGACTTTACAAAAGAAGTATGAAGAGCAATTAATCGCACTGGAACAACTGAAACAAAATGAAGAAAATGACCTTAAACAAAATTGTGCTCTTGCAGTGGACAAAATAAAATTTCTATTTGAAAATAAAAAACAAATTATATTAGAAAAATATAAAAGTGAATATAATGAAGAAGTTAAAGGCTACAAACAAAATAAGGTACAGTTGCTGGAGCAAATGCAATCGGAAGAACGTGCAGTATTTAAAAACTATCAGCATCAACAAGTGGAGAAAAGTAGGTGTCTTATAACCGACTTTGAACAAAGGTTGGATGAATTACATTCTGAGCTATTAAACTTATGTGAAATATATGAGCAGCAATTTAGTATCCTGGAAGAGAAACATGAGGAAAAGTGTGAATTAATTGAGCAAAAGCGGGATGAAGCCATTGAAAAAATCCTGGATAGCGAGATAGCATCACAAAACCAGCTCGAGAATCAATTGTTTGAGAAATTACAGGATTTAAATGAAAAAATTGACCAACAGCAAGATACTTTAGAACGGGATTTCATAGAAAAGGAACATTCACTTGAAGAGATGGTGAACACTGAATGTGAAAAGATTGAAGTAGACTATGAACAAAAATGTAATAAAGTATATGAACAACAAGAACAGGCACTTGCTCAATTCGATTGAATGATTCATGTTTGGAACAGCTTTTTTCATGATTTCAGTAAAATAAAATAGTTTGTTTTGTTGTCTATTAGTCATTGTGATAAAATGAAAAGCATTGACTATAAAAAGAGAAGGAGCACTTCTAATGTCTGTGCCATTTATAACAGTAGAAGGTCCGATTGGTGTTGGGAAGACCTCATTATCTAAGGCCGTATCACAAACGTTTGATTATCATTTATTAAAAGAGATTGTAGATGAAAATCCATTTCTCGGTAAGTTTTATGAAAATATCAATGAGTGGAGCTTCCAGACCGAAATGTTTTTCCTGTGCAATCGTTATAAGCAATTATCTGATATTCATGAGATTATTGAAGCGCAAGGTCCGGTAGTGGCTGATTATCATATTTTTAAAAATTTAATTTTTGCGAAACGTACTTTAAAGGCGTCAGAATATGAAAAGTACGAATCTATTTATAAAATTTTAACGGCAGATATGCCAAAGCCAAACATGGTCATTTATTTACATGCAAGCTTGGATACTTTAATGAAACGAATTGCGATGCGCGGTCGTGAAGTAGAAAAGAATATAACACGTGAATATATGGAACAACTTTCAAGTGATTATCATGAGTTTATTGGGCATTTTGAAAAGATGCATCCAGAGATTCCTGTTATCTCGCTTAATGGGGATGAGCTTGATTATGTAAAGAACGAAGAAGATTTACAGTATGTACTACGAGTAGTAGAGGAAAAGTTACAACAAAGGAGTTTGCATCAGAAATGAACTTAAGAGAGAAGTACAATATTCCTGCAAATGCGGTCATTACGATTGCAGGGACAGTTGGTGTCGGAAAATCGACAATGACAAATGCATTATCACAGAGCTTAAATTTCCGCACATCATATGAAAAGGTCGATACAAACCCTTATTTAGATAAATTTTATGATGACTTTGAAAAATGGAGCTTCCATTTACAAATATACTTTTTAGCTGAGCGTTTTAAAGAACAGAAGCGTATATTTGAATATGGCGGTGGCTTTATTCAAGACCGTTCTATTTATGAAGATACAGGTATTTTTGCAAAGATGCATTATGACAAAGGCACAATGTCACCAACAGATTATGAGACATATACAAACCTTTTTGATGCCATGGTCATGACACCTTATTTCCCACATCCGGACTTGCTTGTCTATTTAGAGGGACCGATTGACGATGTGATTGGTCGTATCCAGGAACGTGGACGTGAGATGGAGCAGCAAACGCCTCATACTTACTGGCAGGAAATGCATGGACGCTATGAAGACTGGATTAATAACTTCAATGCGTGCCCCGTATTGCGCATTGATATAAATGACTACGATTTAATGAAAAATCCGGATCAAGTAGAAGATGTTGTAGCACGTATTGGTTATATGCTAGAGCAAACAAGCCATCTAAGAAAATAATGAAAAAGACTGATTTCTGTATCATGACGGAAATCGGTCTTTTTCATTATTTTATTAAAAGAATAATAAAGACTGGAATCATTACAAGAAAAAATACGAAAGAGCTCCATAAAATCTGCTTACCAGTCGACATATTTTTAGGTTTTATACTAATCATTTCATACAATTCATTAACAGCACGTTGTTCTTTTTCGAAAAGCATTTTTTGAAAAGAGGCGTAATTTTCAATATAGGAAGCCGGATTTTCGAAATGAAAGCGAATGGCACGTATATCATCCGTAACATCCTTATCTCCATGAAGATAAGTAATTGTCGGCGCAATTCCCCCTGTTAACTTAGCTGTAACATGAATATCAAAGGTCTTCATTTTATAAACAGTTTCACCAACATCATTTGTTACAACTTCAATGAGTCGATTGTTCATGATTAATCCTCCTTTTAAGTAGTATCAGTATTCCCAATCTGTATAAATTTGTAACGAGTATAAAAAATATTGTAAAAAAAAAGTTATTTCGTTTATGCTTAAAGTGTTTATGAATTTTATGATTTGTAACATTATAGCGAAAAGGGGATGGAAATATGACTTTAAGAATAGTAGAACGATTAGTTGTTTTACCAACGACGGCAATTTCCGATGCAACAGGGGGGCATACAAATGTTGCAGCATCAATTAAACCACTGGCTGATCATTTTAAAATTGCAGGACGTGCGCTAACGGTACGACTACCGGATGGGGAAAACGGGGCTGTTTTGGAAGCGATTAGTCAAGCAGAAAAGGGAGATATTTTAGTTATCGATGCAAAGGGTAATACAAATCGTGCAGTCGCAGGTGATTTCGTCATGCAGCTTGCACAAGGCGTCGGAGTGCAGGGATTTGTAGTCGACGGGGTCATACGGGATTTAGCAGCTGCACGAGCTATTGATTTTCCTGTATTTGCATTAGGAACAACAGTAGCAGCAGGCAATAAACATGGCGGTGGTACGGTTGGGGGACCTGTATCAGTAGGTGGAGTGGCCGTTCAAAATGGTGATTATATCGTTGGTGATATTGATGGGGTAATTGTCATTCCACAAAGAGATATTCAACAGATAATAGAAGCAGCAGAAGCAAAAGTTGCAAAGGATGAAGCACGGGAACATGAAGCTTTACATAATGGCGAAGCATCCATCCGAGCTTACTTGGCAAAAGTTGTAAAATAAAAAAACGCCGTAGTGTATTGTATCTCACTACGGCGTTTTCATATCTTTATTTTAAGTTTGCAGCTTGATACTCGGCAAATTGCTTTTCGTCGAAACGTTTTTCCCATTTTGCCATAACAAGTGCAGCTAATGTGTTACCAACTACGTTTACAGCTGTACGAGCCATATCTAGAATACGGTCAATACCTGCGATGAACGCTAAACCTTCAAGTGGAATACCTACAGAGCCTAATGTTGCAAGAAGTACTACGAATGATACCCCTGGAACACCGGCAATCCCTTTAGATGTTACCATTAATACAAGCATTAATGTAATTTGTTCCATTATTGAAAGATCGATACCGTACATTTGCGCAATGAATAGTGCTGCAATTGCCTGGTATAGTGTCGAGCCGTCTAAATTGAATGAGTAACCTGTTGGAATAACGAATGATACGATATCCTTTGGTGCACCCATCTGTTCTGTTTTTAACATAATGCGAGGTAATACTGTCTCTGATGATGAAGTAGAGAATGCAAGTAATAACTCATCTTTAATCATGCGGATTAACTTGAAAATATTAATACCGAAAATACGGGCTGTAATACCTAAAACAACAATTACGAAGAAAATCATTGCTGCATATACTAAAATCGCCAGTTTTCCTAATGGTATAAGTGATTCCACACCAAACTTGGAAACGGTTACACCGATAAGTGCAAATACCCCAATTGGTGCGAATTTCATGACTAGGTTTGTAACCCAGAACATGGCGTCAGCTGTACCTTGGAAAAATGCAAGGACAGGTTTCCCTCGTTCTCCAATGGCTGCTACACCTAAACCAAAAATTACAGAGAAGAAGATGATTGCAAGCATATCGCCTTCAGCCATAGCATTGATGATGTTTGTTGGTACAATATCAACAATGATTTGGAAAGTTCCTTTTGCTTCTTCTTGTTCTGATGTTTCTACATAAGAAGAGATATCTGTTTGCTGCAGCTCATTCATATCAATTCCAGCGCCAGGTTGGAATAGATTCGCTGCTAATAAACCAACAACAATTGCTACTGTTGTAATGACTTCGAAATAAATAAGTGTTTTACCGCCAAGACGACCTAATTGCTTCAGGTCACCAGTTCCGGCAACACCAACGATTAGTGTCGAAATAATAATCGGTACCACGATCATCTTAATTAAGTTTAAGAATATATCGCCAAGTGGCTGTAAATATGATTGTACATTTTCGTTACCAAAGAATACTGCCCCAACGATAACACCAAGTACAAGACCGATTAAAATTTGAGCAGCTAAACTAATTTTTAGCTTTTTCAAAATATAGTTCCCCCTAAAAATACAGATTCAGGACTAGCCTAAAATTAATTTTATTGCATACCTACAAAATCCGACAAAATCCGACTAATCGACTTTGCTAATAATTTCAGAATATAATACTTGAATGAATTTTTTGATATTTACCTTTGCCTTTCGTTGGTCATTATTTTCTATTTGCTTCATTAAATATCGAATATCGGTTAAATCGAAATAGCGTGGAGTATAGTATTCAAATTCAGAGTTTGTATAGTCGACAATTCCCATATTGGCTAAGTTAATCATGGCAGCTAATATCGTTCGACGCACACGCTGTTCTATCGCTTTACTCTCTTTTAAAATGTCATCGGGTGTATGTTTCGTTAGCATTGCTACACGTTCATAGACCTCCTTTAATGGAGGGAGGGGAGCAATTTTATGCTTTTCAATTAACAGTTGTTCAATTATTTTAATAATATCCTCACTGCCAACTTCAGCGACAATCCCCATATCATTTAAGATGGACTGTATATGTTCGCGTGTTGTTTTTTTAGTATGAGTCACTTCTGTAATATTAAAATTTGTTAAAGATTGGCGGATAACTTCAAGAGAATTTTTCAATAAATATTGCTCGGTCGTCCGTTTTAAGACCATTTGCACTTCAACTTTGTTAATAGGTTTATGGATGAAAAATTCAATCCCTTTTGAATAGCCATCTGCCACCATTTCTTTATTGACCACTTGTGAAATCATAATAAAGTGGCCTTTAAATCCATTTTGCTGAAGGCGTTCAATTGTTTCGATACCATCCAACTTAGGCATTAATAGATCGATTAATACGAATTCCGGTTGCATCATCAAAATTTGAGGAATTGCATCAAGACCGTTTTTTGCCTCTCCGATGACAGTCCCAAGTTCACAGTCGTTGATAATATTACTAAGCATCGCCCGACTTGCACGGTCGTCATCTACTATAAAATAACGCATTAGAAAATCTCCTTTTGAATATTTTTAGAAGGAATTTGTACAATAAAGCAAGTTGAAGTGTCACTCGTTATGTGAATTTTTCCTTCTAGGTTTTCGACAATTGTTTTTGTATGAGACAGACCAATTCCTGTGGAGCCTTGTCCTTGTTCATTGAATTTCGATGTATAGCCTGGATCGAATATAACAGGAATAAGTGATTCTTCGATGCCAATGCCATTGTCTTCTACGATAAAAGTTGTCGTTTCTTTTTCGACCGTAACACTTACCGTAACAAACCCGCTTTTTTCAATTGCTTCTACGGCATTTGCCACTAAATTATTTAAAATAGCAAAAAGGGCAATATGCTTTTTTGTTACAAAATCTTCTGGACATATTAGTGTAAACGAAATAGATTTATTTAAATATTTTGCGTAGCTTTCATTAGCTTCTACAATAAAAGCTAAAATATCCGTTAATAAGAATTTGGATGGATAATTTTGATTTGTAATTTTTGAAAGACCTGCATAAATGCGCTCATGATCTTTTTTTACCTCATGAATTTCTTGGGCAATATATAACGCTTCCAACGCATGCTTTTCTTCGGTTGTTTTTAGCTTTTTATAAAGCTGATAACTATTTGCGGTAAGTTGTTCAATTTGATTCATTGTCTTTTGTAAATAGAGTGCTTCAACATATAAATCGGAATGAATGGTCATCAGTTGCTTTAACTGCTTTTTCTGTTCCGACATAGTAATAATGCTATAGATACCGACAACGAAAAAACTACGTAATAATCCAACTACGCTAAACAGTAAGAAAGAAATAACTAACGTTTCTTGATCAGAGGCAAGGAGTATTTCCGTTAAAATATACTCGACCATATTGGAAACAACCTCAAATAATGCGCCTAATAAACCAAGAATAAACGGTTGGTTTTTTATTTCATCCAATGCAATTAGTTTAAAGCATAGCGCAAAGGTAATATAAAAAAAACCTGCCGGTATATGTTCAAGTAGTTGAACAGCAAGATCTTGGCCGTAAATTAAAAAGTCCATTAAAGATCGGCTAATAATAACAACTATTCCAGTTAAAAGACCTGTTGATAAAATTGGCAATGGTCGAGTTAATAATACAAAGAAAAAAATAATACTCCCTAATCCAAAACGAAATGGTCCGTCTTCAAAGGGAATAAACTTTATTTCGCTACCTATAGCCGTTAAACACGCTACAAGCAGTATAAAGAGAAATAAATTCATTGATTTTATTCGAGGTAGAGTCGATTCCAAAGTAATATACCGCCTTTAAAAGCCTGTTTTAGGAGTTAATTGTACATGAAAAGCAAAAATAAATACAAAAAGTACTATTTCTAAACAGATAGAAATAGTACTTAAATGATTTTTTATATAAAAAAACCGCCCAATAGCTGTAGCGGAATAATGTTAAAAATATGGAGGAGGTAGAGGGATTCGAACCCCCGCGCGGTGTTACCCGCCTGTCGGTTTTCAAGACCGATCCCTTCAGCCGGACTTGGGTATACCTCCAAATATAAGCTGTCTTTTCGACAAAGATTAATTTATCACGAAATAAATTTCACGTCAATAAAATTTGTGCAAAAAAAAGATATTTTTTTAAAATGGGAAAAATTAATTGGGACATATCATTGCATTTTTATTGCTTGCTTAGTATACTAATACTTGCCGTGCTAGATGGGGAGGTAGCGGTGCCCTGTAACTTGCAATCCGCTCTAGCAAGATTGAATTCCTTTTCTGAGGCTGTCCGTATTGTTTGGTCTGCCTTTTGCACGTAGTGTTGACGGTTGGGTCCTGCGCAATAAGTACCCATGAACCATGTCAGGTCCGGAAGGAAGCAGCATTAAGTGGAATCACTTATGTGCCGCGGGGTAGCCTAACCCGAGCTAACGACAAGAGTAACGCTTATGTGCGGCAGTCGAAGAAAGGTGCACGGTATTAACTTACCAACTCAAACGCACTCATCAAAATTTGATGGGTGCGTTTTTTTATTTGTATGAAGTATATTCGTTTGATTTCAAAAGAGTTTCTTATTACTTTGTGCTATACTAAATTTATAGATTTTTATTACGAAAGGAGAGGGAAAGGTTGACGTATCAAGCATTTTATCGTGTTTATAGACCACAGTCATTTCGTGAAATGTCTGGGCAAACACATGTGAAGAGGACCCTTCAAAATGCTCTCCTTGCAAGCAAAACGACACATGCCTATTTATTTTCTGGTCCACGCGGGACAGGTAAGACAAGTACTGCGAAAATTTTTGCGAAAGCTTTAAACTGTGAAAATGCTCCAGCAAGTGAGCCATGTAATGAGTGTGCGACCTGTGTAAGTATTACTGAAGGATCACATACGGATGTTATTGAATTCGATGCAGCTTCTAACTCTAGAGTGGAAGAAATGCGCGATATTATAGAAAAGGTACGCTTTGCCCCAGCGAATGCACGCTTTAAAGTGTATATTATTGATGAGGTGCATATGCTTTCCACAAGTGCATTTAACGCTTTACTAAAAACACTTGAGGAGCCGCCTGAACATGCAGTGTTTATATTAGCTACGACAGAGCCACATAAATTACCAGCGACGATCATTTCCCGTTGTCAGCGTTTTGATTTTAAGCGACTTTCTTCTATAGATATAGTGGAGCGTATGAAGGTAGTATTGGAAGACATCGGTATGGGGTACGATGAGCAAGCGTTGAAAGCAATTGCACAAGCTGCAGCTGGTGGTATGCGTGATGCACTAAGTCTACTTGATCAAGTCGTATCATTCAGTAATGAGCATGTTCAATTGGAAGATGTACTCCTTGTAACAGGTTCTGTTAGCCAAGACGCATTTTATGATATTGCCAACTCACTTTTACAAAAGGAAGTTGCACAAGTACTAAGCAGCGTGGAAAATTTAATTGCAGATGGAAAAGAACCGTTACGTCTGGCTGAAGACTTCATTACATTTTTCCGGGACTTACTGCTTTTGAAAACAGACGGTACATTAGAGGAACTATTGGAGTTTATTGCACCTGAAGATAAATTTTTAGCTTTAGCTGAGCACTTTGATGCAAGTACACTATATGGCTTTATCGATATTCTAGCGAAAACGCAACAAGAGATGCGTTTTTCACATCACACGAAAATTTATTTAGAAACAGCACTTCTAAAAATGGCGCAGTATAAAGCATCACCACAAGGGGCAACGGCAGTAGACCCTGCAATCGAAGGGAAAGTGGCTTCACTTGAAAATCGTCTAGGTCAACTGACACAACAACTTCAAGGTGGAGGAGCGCCCGTTCAACAAAATGAGCAACCTCGCCAACGTGTACGTCCACAAGGTAATCAATACAATGCCCCAACAGGTCGTATTCAAGAAGTCTTAAAAACAGCAACAAAAACAGATTTGCAAAAGGTGAAATCGGCTTGGGCGATTAGTTTATCAAGCTTACAAAAGTCACATGCTGCTTTATTGGCAGACGCAGAGCCAGTTGCCGCAAATGCAAGTGCTTTTGTGATAAAATTCAAGTATGATATACATTGTCAAATGGTAGCAGACAACAACGCTCTTGTTTCATTGTTTACACAGAGGATAGCATCTGAAGTAGGGGTACAGTATGAGCTTTTATGTATTCCGGAGTCAGCGTGGGTTCGTCTTCGGGAAAGTTTCATTCAGGAAAATGGGTTGAACCAGAAAAATTCCGGAATGGCTGATGGTGATGCCGCAACGGATTTATCGGATGAGCCTTCTTTTATGGATGAAGTTCAAATGATGGAAACACAAGATCCACTTGTAACAGAGGCTGAAAAGAATTTTGGAAAAGACTTTGTTGAGGTTATCGAAGAATAATTGCACATTTAAAGGAGGAAATTAATATGCGTGGTATGGGTAATATGCAAGGCATGATGAAAAAAATGCAAAAAATGCAAAAAGAAATGATGGAAGCACAAGAGGCTTTAAATGCAGAGTTATTTGAAGGTACTGCTGGTGGCGGTATGGTTAAAGTTGTAATGAACGGTCAACGCCAAGTGTTAGAAGTAAATTTAGACGAATCTGTAGTTGATCCAGAAGATATCGAAATGTTACAAGATTTAATCATTATCGCAACGAACGAAGCACTTAAAAAAGTAGAAGAAACAACAAATTCTACAATGGGCAAATTCACACAAGGGATGAACCTTCCTTTCTAATTTGAAACATGTAGAAATAAGAGCACATCTCAAGCTTTGGGATGTGCCTTTTTATAGGAGGGAATAGAATGCATTATCCAGAGCCGATATCCAGGCTAATCGACAGCTTTATGAAATTACCAGGGATTGGACCTAAAACTGCTGCCCGTTTAGCATTTCACGTTTTAACGATGAAAGAAGATACAGTATCAACATTCGCGAAAGCACTGATTGATGCAAAACGTAATTTACTATATTGCTCACAATGCGGTCATATAACAGATATAGATCCTTGTCATATTTGTTCAGATAAACAACGAGATATTTCTACCATTTGTGTCGTGCAAGATCCAAAAGATGTTATTGCTATGGAAAAAATGCGTGATTATCAAGGGCTTTATCATGTACTGCATGGAGCGATTTCACCAATGGACGGAATTGGACCAGAGGATATTAATGTGGCTTCGCTATTAGCGCGTTTGCACGATGAACGTGTACAGGAATTAATTTTAGCGACTAATCCTACTATTGAAGGTGAAGCGACAGCGATGTATATCTCCCGTCTCGTTAAACCATCCGGACTTCGAACAACACGTATTGCACATGGCTTACCTGTTGGTGGGGACTTAGAATACGCTGATGAAGTTACATTATCGAAAGCATTAGAAGGAAGACGAGAGTTATAAGCAGGGGGAAGCACGATGTTATTTTCACGTAAAGGGAAGCTCAAAAAAGAATTCGATGAAAAGTTAGTTTCTTCTATTAAAGAGACAAAGGGAACTTTGCAAAATGCAAAAGTAATTGAAGGATTAACGGACGACTATAATCTAGATGTAATTGCTGAACGAAAAAAAGCCGAAAGCATCCATTACTATTTATATAAAGAAGCACGTGTACGTCGTGTATTAATTAAATAATGTTTTAGAAATAAGAATCGAAGCAGATGCATATGTTACCACTAAATGAAAAAAGGATGGTGCTATGCGATACATAGTTATAGCTATGATCTGTTTTGTTGTCTTATTTCTTTTTTTCTTAAACAAAGAGAGCCGCGGGAAAGTATGGGAGTACTTTGCATGGTTTTGGTTTAAAATAGCGGCTGTTATCGTTGTCTTATTTATAGGTAATTTAATAATGGGGGCCAGCGGTGTTCTTTTTCACGTTCCGATTAATTTTTTCTCTGTACTGATGATTGCAGTTTTAGGTCTCCCTGGGGTGATGTGTGTTAGTTTATTAATATTAATGAAATAAAATTAATAAAAAGTATTGCTAATTTAATAATATCGTGATATATTATTGTAAGTCGCAACGACGACAACACATTATAAAAAAACATTCAAAAAAGTTGTTGACAAAGCAATCGAATGAATGGTATGATATAAAAGTTGTCATAACAGATAGCGCAATGAACCTTGAAAACTGAACAAGCAACGTTAATGAAACAAGCTTCTTAAATGAAGCAAACAATAGATTTTAACTTTTAATTAAGTTGAATCGCTAGCAAAGCAAATGAGCTTTCAAACTACTTTTATGGAGAGTTTGATCCTGGCTCAGGACGAACGCTGGCGGCGTGCCTAATACATGCAAGTCGAGCGGATGATGAGAGAAGCTTGCTTCTCTCTGATTTAGCGGCGGACGGGTGAGTAACACGTGGGTAACCTACCTTATAGATTGGGATAACTCCGGGAAACCGGGGCTAATACCGAATAATACTTTTAAACACATGTTTGAAAGTTGAAAGACGGTTTCGGCTGTCACTATAAGATGGACCCGCGGCGCATTAGCTAGTTGGTGAGGTAACGGCTCACCAAGGCAACGATGCGTAGCCGACCTGAGAGGGTGATCGGCCACACTGGGACTGAGACACGGCCCAGACTCCTACGGGAGGCAGCAGTAGGGAATCTTCCACAATGGACGAAAGTCTGATGGAGCAACGCCGCGTGAGTGAAGAAGGATTTCGGTTCGTAAAACTCTGTTGCAAGGGAAGAACAAGTAGCGTAGTAACTGGCGCTACCTTGACGGTACCTTGTTAGAAAGCCACGGCTAACTACGTGCCAGCAGCCGCGGTAATACGTAGGTGGCAAGCGTTGTCCGGAATTATTGGGCGTAAAGCGCGCGCAGGTGGTTCCTTAAGTCTGATGTGAAAGCCCCCGGCTCAACCGGGGAGGGTCATTGGAAACTGGGGAACTTGAGTGCAGAAGAGGATAGTGGAATTCCAAGTGTAGCGGTGAAATGCGTAGAGATTTGGAGGAACACCAGTGGCGAAGGCGACTGTCTGGTCTGTAACTGACACTGAGGCGCGAAAGCGTGGGGAGCAAACAGGATTAGATACCCTGGTAGTCCACGCCGTAAACGATGAGTGCTAAGTGTTGGGGGGTTTCCGCCCCTCAGTGCTGCAGCTAACGCATTAAGCACTCCGCCTGGGGAGTACGGTCGCAAGACTGAAACTCAAAGGAATTGACGGGGGCCCGCACAAGCGGTGGAGCATGTGGTTTAATTCGAAGCAACGCGAAGAACCTTACCAGGTCTTGACATCCCGGTGACCACTATGGAGACATAGTTTCCCCTTCGGGGGCAACGGTGACAGGTGGTGCATGGTTGTCGTCAGCTCGTGTCGTGAGATGTTGGGTTAAGTCCCGCAACGAGCGCAACCCTTATTCTTAGTTGCCATCATTTAGTTGGGCACTCTAAGGAGACTGCCGGTGATAAACCGGAGGAAGGTGGGGATGACGTCAAATCATCATGCCCCTTATGACCTGGGCTACACACGTGCTACAATGGACGATACAAACGGTTGCCAACCCGCGAGGGGGAGCTAATCCGATAAAATCGTTCTCAGTTCGGATTGTAGGCTGCAACTCGCCTACATGAAGCCGGAATCGCTAGTAATCGCGGATCAGCATGCCGCGGTGAATACGTTCCCGGGCCTTGTACACACCGCCCGTCACACCACGAGAGTTTGTAACACCCGAAGTCGGTGAGGTAACCTTTATGGAGCCAGCCGCCGAAGGTGGGATAGATGATTGGGGTGAAGTCGTAACAAGGTAGCCGTATCGGAAGGTGCGGCTGGATCACCTCCTTTCTAAGGATTATTTCGGAATCATTCCCTTGGGGAATGAAACATTAACGTTTGCTGTTCAGTTTTGAAGGTTCATTCTTAATTGAATGAGATACTTCAAAACCTTGTTGGTTTAATTCATCTTGTATGATTGAACCGCATTTCGTTCTTTGAAAACTGGATAAAACGACATTGATAGCAATAAAACAAATTTCTATTTTATAGAAATGTAACAAGTCAAGCAATTGACGTGTAAACTTAAATCTTAGATTTTATCTAAGTGTTAACTTTTGGTTAAGTTAATAAGGGCGCACGGTGGATGCCTTGGCACTAGGAGTCGATGAAGGACGGCACTAACACCGATATGCCTCGGGGAGCTGTAAGTAAGCTTTGATCCGGGGATTTCCGAATGGGGGAACCCACTATCTTTAATCGGATAGTATCTACACGTGAATACATAGCGTGATGAGGACAGACGCAGGGAACTGAAACATCTAAGTACCTGCAGGAACAGAAAGAAAATTCGATTCCCTGAGTAGCGGCGAGCGAAACGGGAAGAGCCCAAACCAAAGAGCTTGCTCTTTGGGGTTGTAGGACACTCTATACGGAGTTACAAAAGAATGAGTTAGACGAAGCGACTTGGAAAGGTCCGCGAAACAAGGTAAAAGCCCTGTAGTCAAAAGTTCATTCCCTCCAGAGTGTATCCTGAGTACGGCGGAACACGTGAAATTCCGTCGGAATCCGGGAGGACCATCTCCCAAGGCTAAATACTACCTAGTGACCGATAGTGAACCAGTACCGTGAGGGAAAGGTGAAAAGCACCCCGGAAGGGGAGTGAAATAGATCCTGAAACCGTGTGCCTACAAGTAGTTAGAGCCCGTTAATGGGTGATAGCGTGCCTTTTGTAGAATGAACCGGCGAGTTACGATTACGTGCGAGGTTAAGTTGAGAAGACGGAGCCGCAGCGAAAGCGAGTCTGAATAGGGCGAATTAGTACGTGGTCGTAGACCCGAAACCAGGTGATCTACCCATGTCCAGGGTGAAGGTGAGGTAACACTCACTGGAGGCCCGAACCCACGCACGTTGAAAAGTGCGGGGATGAGGTGTGGGTAGCGGAGAAATTCCAATCGAACCTGGAGATAGCTGGTTCTCTCCGAAATAGCTTTAGGGCTAGCCTCGTGATTGAGAATACCGGAGGTAGAGCACTGTTTGGACTAGGGGGGCATCTCGCTTTACCGAATTCAGACAAACTCCGAATGCCGGATATTTATACACGGGAGTCAGACTGCGAGTGATAAGATCCGTAGTCAAGAGGGAAACAGCCCAGACCACCAGCTAAGGTCCCCAAGTAATCGTTAAGTGGAAAAGGATGTGGCGTTGCTTAGACAACCAGGATGTTGGCTTAGAAGCAGCCATCATTTAAAGAGTGCGTAATAGCTCACTGGTCGAGTGACGCTGCGCCGAAAATGTATCGGGGCTAAACGATTCACCGAAGCTGTGGATGCATACTTTGAGTATGCGTGGTAGGAGAGCGTTCTAATAGCGTTGAAGTCAGACCGGAAGGACTGGTGGAGCGATTAGAAGTGAGAATGCCGGTATGAGTAGCGAAACATGGGTGAGAATCCCATGCACCGTATGACTAAGGTTTCCTGAGGAAGGCTCGTCCGCTCAGGGTTAGTCGGGACCTAAGCCGAGGCCGATAGGCGTAGGCGATGGACAACAGGTTGATATTCCTGTACCACCTCCTCACCGTTTGAGAAATGGGGGGACGCAGTAGGATAGGGTAAGCACGCCGTTGGTTGCGCGTGTTCAAGCAGTAAGGCGTGTATGTAGGCAAATCCGCATACTATAACGTTGAGCTGTGATGACGAGCTCTTTAGAGCGAAGTTCCTGATTTCACACTGCCAAGAAAAGCCTCTATCGAGGTGAGAGGTGCCCGTACCGCAAACCGACACAGGTAGTCGAGGAGAGAATCCTAAGGTGTGCGAGAGAACTCTCGTTAAGGAACTCGGCAAAATGACCCCGTAACTTCGGGAGAAGGGGTGCTTCTTTGGGTGCATAGCCTAGAGAAGCCGCAGTGAATAGGCCCAGGCGACTGTTTAGCAAAAACACAGGTCTCTGCAAAACCGTAAGGTGACGTATAGGGGCTGACGCCTGCCCGGTGCTGGAAGGTTAAGAGGAGCGGTTAGCGCAAGCGAAGCTGTGAATTGAAGCCCCAGTAAACGGCGGCCGTAACTATAACGGTCCTAAGGTAGCGAAATTCCTTGTCGGGTAAGTTCCGACCCGCACGAAAGGCGTAACGATCTGGGCACTGTCTCAACGAGAGACTCGGTGAAATTATAGTACCTGTGAAGATGCAGGTTACCCGCGACAGGACGGAAAGACCCCGTGGAGCTTTACTGTAGCCTGATATTGAATTTTGGTACAACTTGTACAGGATAGGTAGGAGCCAGAGATCCCGGAGCGCCAGCTTCGGAGGAGGCGTCGGTGGGATACTACCCTGGTTGTATTGAACTTCTAACCCATGCCCCTTAGCGGGGTAGGAGACAGTGTCAGGCGGACAGTTTGACTGGGGCGGTCGCCTCCTAAAGAGTAACGGAGGCGCCCAAAGGTTCCCTCAGAATGGTTGGAAATCATTCGAAGAGTGTAAAGGCATAAGGGAGCTTGACTGCGAGACCTACAAGTCGAGCAGGGTCGAAAGACGGGCTTAGTGATCCGGTGGTTCCGCATGGAAGGGCCATCGCTCAACGGATAAAAGCTACCCCGGGGATAACAGGCTTATCTCCCCCAAGAGTCCACATCGACGGGGAGGTTTGGCACCTCGATGTCGGCTCATCGCATCCTGGGGCTGTAGTCGGTCCCAAGGGTTGGGCTGTTCGCCCATTAAAGCGGTACGCGAGCTGGGTTCAGAACGTCGTGAGACAGTTCGGTCCCTATCCGTCGTGGGCGTAGGAAATTTGAGAGGAGCTGTCCTTAGTACGAGAGGACCGGGATGGACACACCGCTGGTGTACCAGTTGTCTTGCCAAAGGCATCGCTGGGTAGCTATGTGTGGACGGGATAAGTGCTGAAAGCATCTAAGCATGAAGCCCCCCTCAAGATGAGATTTCCCATTACGCAAGTAAGTAAGACCCCTGAAAGACGATCAGGTAGATAGGTTCGAGGTGGAAGTGCGGTGACGCATGTAGCTGACGAATACTAATCGGTCGAGGACTTAACCACATTTTATTGCACAACTCAATGAAACGTTTATCCAGTTTTGAAAGAATGAAATTCTTTCAATAGTGAAGTGATGATGGCAAAGAGGTCACACCCGTTCCCATACCGAACACGGAAGTTAAGCTCTTTAGCGCCGATGGTAGTTGGGGGCTTCCCCCTGTGAGAGTAGGACGTCGCTTCGCACACGCAAAACCACTGAATTTTCAGTGGTTTTTTTGTGTTTAAAAATTTATTTTATAATATTGATAATTAAGTAGTTGATGGGTATTTAAAAGATTTATGTTATTAGTTATATTTTGTCCGAGGAAATATAAAAATGGATGGTCTGGGCGTATTGTGAAATAACGAAACGATGGGAAGGTTTAGACTACACTTAATACAACGGGTTAATTCACTTTTTTATTCCGGTGGATATTTATATGTTTTTAGGTGAGTATGATTTATCAATTTAACTTCAGGTCCAGAAGATATTTCATAGGTCATCCTATCCTTTCCTACTGGAATATACTGACCGCCATCTGTAGGTTCAATAACAAATGTAATTTGCATTTGAAAGCCTCGAAAATGATTTCTTCTTGTTTCAATCAATTCAATTTTCCACGGAGTAACATGAGGCGAAAAATCCTTTGAAATCTCCGGATAATAATATTCAGTCAAATCCTTTTCTATATAAGGAGTAAGCATTAGCACAAGCATATCCTGTAATTTAAGCTCTTCAGAATCTTGAGTTATTATATTTGATGAAACTGTTGTTGATTGAAAAGGAGTAATAAGAGCCAGGAATAGTATAAAAACTGATAACATCTTTTTCATTCTTTGAATACACCTCTTTAAAGCTTTATCATTTAATTGTATTATCACCTTATTTCCAATAAGGTATGTGCTGCTTATATCATAAGGTTTTAAAGAACTTTGAGATATTTGTCACTTCAACTGCTGGACAGTTTAGTGGAAGAATAATTTAAAGGTTTCGGGGGAAAACACTCATTAATTAAATCTATATTAAGGGAGTATTCTATGCGGAATATACTTGTAATTTTATCTTCTTTTGTTTTTCTTAGTTTACACATTAATTACGATCAGGTGGTTGCGGAAAAACCCATGAAGTTAACATTAATCTCAAAAAATCTAGAAGTCCAAAGAGAACAGCCTGATTATAAGCTTATTTATGATACTTTGATTACAACGCTATTCCCCTTTATAGATAAAGAAATTATTAATTATTATTTATTATAGCTATCCCAAACAATTTGAGAATGCAAAAATTTTAAGTATTACAAGAGAGCATGAGGGCAGTTTTGATTTTAATGCAGAAGTCCAAGTCACAATTGGAGTAGCAAGCACGTTACTCTCTCTTGTTCAGGCGTTAAATAATCGTTGCCATACGACTGCCCGCAGAGACTCCATTTAAGGCCTAGCTTTAAACTTGCTATCTCGGTAATCTTGTTTACCAAAATGTCCTAATATTTCAGTTGTGATATGGCTCATATTTTAATCGCGAAATACGATTCTATTCTTAACGATATAAATCAACCGTTTCTTTTAGGGTTCGATTGCATTTTTACTATTGTTATTGTTTATATAGTTACCGAAAAATAAAAACGTATATGTAAAGTAGCGATATTTAAAAAGAATAGAAAGAAGTAGCATTCCAATACTCATATATAATAAGATTTATTCGTTGGTGGAATAATAATTGAGATATTATAAAAGCCTTTATTAACTAAAAAAGGGGGACCAATAGAGGGCATAATAAGTATAGAGTAAATCCTTTAACCCCTTTATCTAGTAGTTTATATATTGTTTGAATTTTACTAGTCTATAAATAGAAACTCATAATTCCTATAAAAATAATAAAGTTTTAAAATAACTATTGCTAATCGAATAATATCGTGATATATTATTATAAGTCGCAACGACGACAACACATTATAAAAAAACATTCAAAAAAGTTGTTGACAAAGCAATCGAATGAATGGTATGATATAAAAGTTGTCATAACAGATAGCGCAATGAACCTTGAAAACTGAACAAGCAACGTTAATGAAACAAGCTTCTTAAATGAAGCAAACAATAGATTTTAACTTTTAATTAAGTTAAATCGCTAGCAAAGCAAATGAGCTTTCAAACTACTTTTATGGAGAGTTTGATCCTGGCTCAGGACGAACGCTGGCGGCGTGCCTAATACATGCAAGTCGAGCGGATGATGAGAGAAGCTTGCTTCTCTCTGATTTAGCGGCGGACGGGTGAGTAACACGTGGGTAACCTACCTTATAGATTGGGATAACTCCGGGAAACCGGGGCTAATACCGAATAATACTTTTAAACACATGTTTGAAAGTTGAAAGACGGTTTCGGCTGTCACTATAAGATGGACCCGCGGCGCATTAGCTAGTTGGTGAGGTAACGGCTCACCAAGGCAACGATGCGTAGCCGACCTGAGAGGGTGATCGGCCACACTGGGACTGAGACACGGCCCAGACTCCTACGGGAGGCAGCAGTAGGGAATCTTCCACAATGGACGAAAGTCTGATGGAGCAACGCCGCGTGAGTGAAGAAGGATTTCGGTTCGTAAAACTCTGTTGCAAGGGAAGAACAAGTAGCGTAGTAACTGGCGCTACCTTGACGGTACCTTGTTAGAAAGCCACGGCTAACTACGTGCCAGCAGCCGCGGTAATACGTAGGTGGCAAGCGTTGTCCGGAATTATTGGGCGTAAAGCGCGCGCAGGTGGTTCCTTAAGTCTGATGTGAAAGCCCCCGGCTCAACCGGGGAGGGTCATTGGAAACTGGGGAACTTGAGTGCAGAAGAGGATAGTGGAATTCCAAGTGTAGCGGTGAAATGCGTAGAGATTTGGAGGAACACCAGTGGCGAAGGCGACTGTCTGGTCTGTAACTGACACTGAGGCGCGAAAGCGTGGGGAGCAAACAGGATTAGATACCCTGGTAGTCCACGCCGTAAACGATGAGTGCTAAGTGTTGGGGGGTTTCCGCCCCTCAGTGCTGCAGCTAACGCATTAAGCACTCCGCCTGGGGAGTACGGTCGCAAGACTGAAACTCAAAGGAATTGACGGGGGCCCGCACAAGCGGTGGAGCATGTGGTTTAATTCGAAGCAACGCGAAGAACCTTACCAGGTCTTGACATCCCGGTGACCACTATGGAGACATAGTTTCCCCTTCGGGGGCAACGGTGACAGGTGGTGCATGGTTGTCGTCAGCTCGTGTCGTGAGATGTTGGGTTAAGTCCCGCAACGAGCGCAACCCTTATTCTTAGTTGCCATCATTTAGTTGGGCACTCTAAGGAGACTGCCGGTGATAAACCGGAGGAAGGTGGGGATGACGTCAAATCATCATGCCCCTTATGACCTGGGCTACACACGTGCTACAATGGACGATACAAACGGTTGCCAACCCGCGAGGGGGAGCTAATCCGATAAAATCGTTCTCAGTTCGGATTGTAGGCTGCAACTCGCCTACATGAAGCCGGAATCGCTAGTAATCGCGGATCAGCATGCCGCGGTGAATACGTTCCCGGGCCTTGTACACACCGCCCGTCACACCACGAGAGTTTGTAACACCCGAAGTCGGTGAGGTAACCTTTATGGAGCCAGCCGCCGAAGGTGGGATAGATGATTGGGGTGAAGTCGTAACAAGGTAGCCGTATCGGAAGGTGCGGCTGGATCACCTCCTTTCTAAGGATTATTTCGGAATCATTCCCTTGGGGAATGAAACATTAACGTTTGCTGTTCAGTTTTGAAGGTTCATTCTTAATTGAATGAGATACTTCAAAACCTTGTTGGTTTAATTCATCTTGTATGATTGAACCGCATTTCGTTCTTTGAAAACTGGATAAAACGACATTGATAGCAATAAAACAAATTTCTATTTTATAGAAATGTAACAAGTCAAGCAATTGACGTGTAAACTTAAATCTTAGATTTTATCTAAGTGTTAACTTTTGGTTAAGTTAATAAGGGCGCACGGTGGATGCCTTGGCACTAGGAGTCGATGAAGGACGGCACTAACACCGATATGCCTCGGGGAGCTGTAAGTAAGCTTTGATCCGGGGATTTCCGAATGGGGGAACCCACTATCTTTAATCGGATAGTATCTACACGTGAATACATAGCGTGATGAGGACAGACGCAGGGAACTGAAACATCTAAGTACCTGCAGGAACAGAAAGAAAATTCGATTCCCTGAGTAGCGGCGAGCGAAACGGGAAGAGCCCAAACCAAAGAGCTTGCTCTTTGGGGTTGTAGGACACTCTATACGGAGTTACAAAAGAATGAGTTAGACGAAGCGACTTGGAAAGGTCCGCGAAACAAGGTAAAAGCCCTGTAGTCAAAAGTTCATTCCCTCCAGAGTGTATCCTGAGTACGGCGGAACACGTGAAATTCCGTCGGAATCCGGGAGGACCATCTCCCAAGGCTAAATACTACCTAGTGACCGATAGTGAACCAGTACCGTGAGGGAAAGGTGAAAAGCACCCCGGAAGGGGAGTGAAATAGATCCTGAAACCGTGTGCCTACAAGTAGTTAGAGCCCGTTAATGGGTGATAGCGTGCCTTTTGTAGAATGAACCGGCGAGTTACGATTACGTGCGAGGTTAAGTTGAGAAGACGGAGCCGCAGCGAAAGCGAGTCTGAATAGGGCGAATTAGTACGTGGTCGTAGACCCGAAACCAGGTGATCTACCCATGTCCAGGGTGAAGGTGAGGTAACACTCACTGGAGGCCCGAACCCACGCACGTTGAAAAGTGCGGGGATGAGGTGTGGGTAGCGGAGAAATTCCAATCGAACCTGGAGATAGCTGGTTCTCTCCGAAATAGCTTTAGGGCTAGCCTCGTGATTGAGAATACCGGAGGTAGAGCACTGTTTGGACTAGGGGGGCATCTCGCTTTACCGAATTCAGACAAACTCCGAATGCCGGATATTTATACACGGGAGTCAGACTGCGAGTGATAAGATCCGTAGTCAAGAGGGAAACAGCCCAGACCACCAGCTAAGGTCCCCAAGTAATCGTTAAGTGGAAAAGGATGTGGCGTTGCTTAGACAACCAGGATGTTGGCTTAGAAGCAGCCATCATTTAAAGAGTGCGTAATAGCTCACTGGTCGAGTGACGCTGCGCCGAAAATGTATCGGGGCTAAACGATTCACCGAAGCTGTGGATGCATACTTTGAGTATGCGTGGTAGGAGAGCGTTCTAATAGCGTTGAAGTCAGACCGGAAGGACTGGTGGAGCGATTAGAAGTGAGAATGCCGGTATGAGTAGCGAAACATGGGTGAGAATCCCATGCACCGTATGACTAAGGTTTCCTGAGGAAGGCTCGTCCGCTCAGGGTTAGTCGGGACCTAAGCCGAGGCCGATAGGCGTAGGCGATGGACAACAGGTTGATATTCCTGTACCACCTCCTCACCGTTTGAGAAATGGGGGGACGCAGTAGGATAGGGTAAGCACGCCGTTGGTTGCGCGTGTTCAAGCAGTAAGGCGTGTATGTAGGCAAATCCGCATACTATAACGTTGAGCTGTGATGACGAGCTCTTTAGAGCGAAGTTCCTGATTTCACACTGCCAAGAAAAGCCTCTATCGAGGTGAGAGGTGCCCGTACCGCAAACCGACACAGGTAGTCGAGGAGAGAATCCTAAGGTGTGCGAGAGAACTCTCGTTAAGGAACTCGGCAAAATGACCCCGTAACTTCGGGAGAAGGGGTGCTTCTTTGGGTGCATAGCCTAGAGAAGCCGCAGTGAATAGGCCCAGGCGACTGTTTAGCAAAAACACAGGTCTCTGCAAAACCGTAAGGTGACGTATAGGGGCTGACGCCTGCCCGGTGCTGGAAGGTTAAGAGGAGCGGTTAGCGCAAGCGAAGCTGTGAATTGAAGCCCCAGTAAACGGCGGCCGTAACTATAACGGTCCTAAGGTAGCGAAATTCCTTGTCGGGTAAGTTCCGACCCGCACGAAAGGCGTAACGATCTGGGCACTGTCTCAACGAGAGACTCGGTGAAATTATAGTACCTGTGAAGATGCAGGTTACCCGCGACAGGACGGAAAGACCCCGTGGAGCTTTACTGTAGCCTGATATTGAATTTTGGTACAACTTGTACAGGATAGGTAGGAGCCAGAGATCCCGGAGCGCCAGCTTCGGAGGAGGCGTCGGTGGGATACTACCCTGGTTGTATTGAACTTCTAACCCATGCCCCTTAGCGGGGTAGGAGACAGTGTCAGGCGGACAGTTTGACTGGGGCGGTCGCCTCCTAAAGAGTAACGGAGGCGCCCAAAGGTTCCCTCAGAATGGTTGGAAATCATTCGAAGAGTGTAAAGGCATAAGGGAGCTTGACTGCGAGACCTACAAGTCGAGCAGGGTCGAAAGACGGGCTTAGTGATCCGGTGGTTCCGCATGGAAGGGCCATCGCTCAACGGATAAAAGCTACCCCGGGGATAACAGGCTTATCTCCCCCAAGAGTCCACATCGACGGGGAGGTTTGGCACCTCGATGTCGGCTCATCGCATCCTGGGGCTGTAGTCGGTCCCAAGGGTTGGGCTGTTCGCCCATTAAAGCGGTACGCGAGCTGGGTTCAGAACGTCGTGAGACAGTTCGGTCCCTATCCGTCGTGGGCGTAGGAAATTTGAGAGGAGCTGTCCTTAGTACGAGAGGACCGGGATGGACACACCGCTGGTGTACCAGTTGTCTTGCCAAAGGCATCGCTGGGTAGCTATGTGTGGACGGGATAAGTGCTGAAAGCATCTAAGCATGAAGCCCCCCTCAAGATGAGATTTCCCATTACGCAAGTAAGTAAGACCCCTGAAAGACGATCAGGTAGATAGGTTCGAGGTGGAAGTGCGGTGACGCATGTAGCTGACGAATACTAATCGGTCGAGGACTTAACCACATTTTATTGCACAACTCAATGAAACGTTTATCCAGTTTTGAAAGAATGAAATTCTTTCAATAGTGAAGTGATGATGGCAAAGAGGTCACACCCGTTCCCATACCGAACACGGAAGTTAAGCTCTTTAGCGCCGATGGTAGTTGGGGGCTTCCCCCTGTGAGAGTAGGACGTCGCTTCGCACACGCAAAACCACTGAATTTTCAGTGGTTTTTTTGTTGTTTAATAAGTTAGTACAAGTTAATTTTCAAAGAAAAAAGTAGTTAAAAAATATTAGATACGAAGGACTTTAATTATTGTCAAAGTTGAACTAAAATATCGGAGTTATTTAATAATCTGCGAAATCTGTTGGGATTTTCTCTCATAGTAGGGAAAGTGAAAATTCCCTGAGATAGTTCACTAGCTAATAAGGGTTGTTGGCTAGTTTTTTTATTTGCATAATCGTCTTATAATAGAATGATAATAATAAATGAGGTGACGACGGTGAAAAATAATCGACCAATCGTTCAAGCATTAAAAGAATTTGTAGCGAATGAACCGCAATCCCTTCATGTGCCTGGACATAAAAATGGGTTGCTTTCAAATTTACCAAGCGTGGTTAAGCGCGCATTAACATACGATGTAACCGAGTTGACAGGCTTAGATGACTTCCATCATCCAGAAACAATTATTTTACAAGCTGAACAGTTACTTGCCTCTACATATGGAGCAGATCGAAGTTTCTTTTTAGTTAACGGTTCTACAGTTGGTAACTTGGCAATGATCTATGCAACATGCCAAAGAGGGGATACGGTGCTTGTCCAACGTAATGCGCATAAATCTATTTTCCATGCTCTTGAACTGGTGGGGGTAAACCCAGTATATATTGCGCCTAAATGGCATACTGAAAGTCAAACTCCTGGCTGTATTGAATTGGATACACTGAGATCTGCATTAGCGAGCTATCCATATGCAAAAGCAGCCATTTTTACATATCCAACTTATTATGGGGTGACAGCGAGTGATTTAGTGGAGCAAATTGACCTTTGCCACTCTTACAATATTCCTGTATTAGTGGATGAAGCACATGGAGCTCATTTGAAAGTGACAGACAAACTGCCACAATCCGCTTTAGATGCTGGTGCAGACATTGTTGTACAGTCTGCCCATAAAACATTGCCGGCAATGACGATGGCCTCTTTTTTACATATGAAAACATCGCTAATAAGTGCACAAAGGGTAAACCATTATTTACGTATGTTACAATCGAGTAGTCCGTCCTATTTATTGTTAGCTTCACTTGATGATGCGAGAAGCTATGTTGCAAATTATACGGATATTGACTATTCCTATTTAATGGATAAACGTCGGCAATTTATAGAATCTTTAACATCATCGACAGAATTGCAAGTAGTAGAAGTCGATGATACGTTAAAATTATTAATTCGAGCACCTGGCTATTCAGGCTTTCAATTAAAAGAAGCATTAGAAAAAGAACAGGTTTATGTAGAATTGGCTGATGCGAAACAAGTCCTAATTATTTTGCCATTGTTAAAGCAGGGAGATAGTTATTCATTTGCTGATTTACGAATCAGAATGAAAGAAGCACTTATTCATTTGAAGGACTTACCAGGAAAGAAAGAGTATGATAATCAGACTACTTTTGAAATGACACCTATTATAAAAGCGGAGTATAGCTTTGACGAAATTGAACGGGCTGAGAAAGAGTGGCTCCCGTATATGAGAGCAATCGGACGAGTGGCCGCTTCAACAATAATTCCATATCCACCCGGTATACCGTTATTTGTACCAGGTGAGAAAATCACAGTCGCAAAACTGAGTCAATTGGAAGAGCTTCTTGCGATTGGAGCAGTGTTCCAAGGGGAGCACCGTCTACAAGAGAAATTAATACAAGTCATAAAATAGATGCAGGGAGAATATAAAAATGCAAAGGAATTTATTTATTACATTTGAAGGCGGAGAAGGGGCAGGTAAAACGAGCGTGTTAAAAGCAATAGGTGACCGCCTCAAAGAAAGACAGATTGATGCTTTATTAACACGTGAACCAGGTGGGATTGAAATAGCAGAAAAAATCCGTGCTGTTATTTTAGATCCAACACATACCGAAATGCATGAACGGACAGAAGCATTACTATATGCAGCAGCACGTGCCCAGCATTTTTATGAAAAAATAGTACCTGCTTTAGATAAAGGGAAACATGTACTATGTGACCGATTCATCGATTCTTCATTAGCGTATCAGGGCTATGCACGTGAAATCGGTGTTAATGAAGTATTAGCTATCAATGAATTTGCCATAGGAAAGCGCCTTCCAGATGTGACTATATTCTTTAATATATCTCCTGAAAAAGGTTTAGCTCGTATTCATACAACCCGTACGGATGAATTAAACCGATTAGATGTAGAGAGTTTAGGATTCCATGAAAAAGTATACGAAGGCTACGGAGAGGCCATGAGACGTTATCCGGAACGCTTTAAAATTATTAATGCAGATCAGGAGTTAGAGCAAGTGATTGAGGATGTATGGATGATTTTAAATCCGTTATTAGGGTAAAAGTAAATGAAGTGTACCTTTTATTTATGATATAATAGAGGAACCAATTCAATGAAGGGGTGAGTACGGATGAAGTTAGTAGTAGCAGTAGTACAGGATCAAGATAGTAACCGTTTATCCAATGCATTAACGAAAAACAACTATCGAGCAACAAAATTAGCGAGTACAGGTGGTTTTTTACGGTCGGGAAATACGACATTTTTAATAGGTACGGATGATTCATTAATTCCGAAGTTGTTAGAAATTATTCGTGAAAACTGTCGTTCACGCGAGCAAATGGTCGCTCCTGTTTCACCAATGGGAGGGAATGCTGATTCCTACATCCCGTACCCTGTAGAAGTTGAAGTTGGTGGAGCGATTGTATTTGTATTGCCAATCGAACAATTCCATCATTTTTAATATCTTTCAACAGAATGAAAGATATTAAGGCCTCTGGTAGATATACGAATTCAGCATGTTCTTTCGAGGGCAAAGCGGATTTCGGATGCAATTATGCCGAGGCATAATTGACTTTTTGGAGGCGAATGATAAATGAAAATTAATCAGGATCTCCGGGTAAATTTGAATGCAAATCGCAATGATTTACGTCCAGCAAACCAAAATGGTAATCGTTTTGGAGATATGGTTGTAAAACAAGGTTCAAAAATGCAATCAGAGCAACTCACGAGACTTTTAGGCGATATATCAACAGCTGGTGATCGTGTAGCCCGTTCTCGAAATTTGAGGGAATTGGCACGTTTTAAAATGCTTATTAAACGCTTTTTACAAGAAGCCGTTGATTATGGTCTTGAAATGAAGCAATCCCATACATGGAATCGCTTTGGTGAAGGACGTCGCCTGAAAATTGTCGAAACAATTGATGAGCGACTTGTCGAATTAACCGAAGATATTTTAAATGAAGAAAAAGAGTCTATTGAGCTATTATCGAAAATTGGCGAAATTAAAGGACTATTAATAAATCTGTATATGTAAAATATGCCCGTGTCTTTGTTGTGCACTAGACACGGGCTTTTTTCCAAGCAGACGATAAATTGTTTGAATTGTACATAGGACCATTCAAATAAAAAGAAGCAGTAAATGAAAAGGTGAAGGAAATGACACGAACTATTGAAGAGCTTACAAAGCTGCAGCCCGTAGTAATGAAGCAATTACAAACCATTGTAGAAAAAAATCGTTTAGCACATGCCTATATTTTTGAAGGTGAAAAAGGTACGGGCAAACGAGATGTCGTCTCTTTTTTTATGAAACTTCTCCTTTGCGGAAATTTGTCAAAAAATGTTCCATGTGAAACATGTCGAAATTGCAGACGTATTGATTCGGGAAATCATCCGAATATTTGGCAAATAGAGCCAGATGGTCAATTTATTAAAATAGATCAAATACGGGAATTAGTTGCTGAAGTGAAAATGACAGGTGTAGAGGAAGGTAAAAAAATTTATGTTCTGCATCATGCAGACAAATTAAATATTGCCTCTGCCAATATGCTTTTAAAGTTTTTAGAAGAGCCAGATGGACAAGTTGTGGCAATTTTATTAACGGAGCAAATTCAATCTATTATTCCTACAATTCGTTCACGTTGTCAGCATATTAAATTTGCAAAAGCTCCACGTATTAATTTAATGGAGCAGCTCATAGATCAAGGGCTTACTAAATCTATGGCATCGACAACAAGTATGGTAACGAATGATATTGATACAGCTTTTGCACTAGCAAATGATGAGCAGTTTGTACTTGCACGGAAAACAGTGTTAAAATTAGTAGAGATTGTTCATCAAAATATTCATGAAGCTTTATTATTCCTTCATGAAGAATGGCTTCCATTATTTAAAGAAAAAGAAGAAATGGAGCGGGCACTGGATTTATTGTTATTTGCGTATCGTGATATTGTAGCGATTAAAGCAAATCAACAAGCCGTGTCTACGTATCCCGATATGTATCAACGATTTAATGAGATGGCTTTAGTATTGACGTATGAAAAGTTATCGAGTCAAATGCAGGCAATATTACAAGCCCGTACAAACTTAAATCGTAATATGAATCGTACGTTATTGATGGAACAGCTTATGCTGAATCTTCAGGAGGGGTATACATTTGTATAATGTAGTCGGAGTTCGCTTTAAGAAAGCGGGTAAAATATATTATTTTGATCCAGCAGCATATATTTTGGATGTTGGAGAATATGTCATCGTAGAAACTGCACGCGGAATTGAATATGGCAAGGTAGTAGTGCCCATGCGACAAGTCGGGGAAAATGACGTTGTTTTACCATTAAAGCAAGTTGTTCGACCTGCAGATGAGCGTGATCGTTTTCAAGTAGAAGAAAATACATTTGAGTCTAAGCGGGCATTTGATTTAGCGAATACGAAAATAATTGAACATTCGTTAGAAATGAAGCTCGTGGACGTAGAATATACATTTGATCGTAATAAAATTATTTTCTATTTTACAGCAGAGGGACGTGTAGATTTCCGAGAACTAGTAAAAGATTTAGCTAGTGTTTTCCGTACACGTATTGAACTTCGCCAAATAGGTGTTCGTGATGAAGCCAAATTACTTGGCGGAATAGGGCCTTGTGGAAGAATGCTTTGTTGTTCGACATTTTTAGGGGATTTTGAGCCAGTATCAATTAAAATGGCAAAGGATCAAAACCTATCATTAAATCCGACAAAAATTTCAGGGCTATGCGGACGTTTAATGTGCTGCTTAAAATATGAAAATGATGATTATGAAATTGCAAAAGAAGGTATGCCTGACATTGGTGATCTATCTATGACACCAGAAGGAGAAGGCAAAGTCATCGGATTAAATGTATTAGAGCGACTTATTCAAGTATATTTAACGAAGCAGGAGCGTATGGTTGAATATACGCTTGAAGAGCTCATGCAGTATGAGAAAAATCTGATATAGATAGAATTAATGGGGTGGCTTGAGTGAAGGACCGTAATTTTTTAGATACTGTTATGGAGTTCGAACAACAGCTTGAATCAATGCAACAACAATTTAGCGCACTTAAGCAATTTGTTGCGCATATGATGGAGGAGCATCAGACGCTTCAAACAGAAAACCTTCACCTACGTAAGCGTTTAGAGGAACTATTGGCGAATGAAGCGATTGCAAGTAAACAAGTTGAAGAGATAAAAAAGGAACCCGTAGATATTGGCGAAGGTTACGATAATTTAGCAAGGCTTTATAACGAAGGTTTCCACGTATGCCATGTGCATTTTGGTAGCTCGCGTAAAAGTGAAGATTGTTTGTTCTGTCTATCATTTTTAAATAAACAAAATGGTTAAAAAAAAAGGCTGAATCTGCAAAAGTAGATATCAGTCTTTTGTTTAGGTAAGAATTTATAAATAGTAGTTATGTGGAGGATTGTGATTTGGAACAATGGTTAAAGAATGATGAACGACTGGACTATTTGCTTGCTGAAGATTTAAGAATTATTCAAAGTCCATCAGTCTTTTCGTTTTCATTAGATGCAGTATTATTAGCACGCTTTGTGCAAATCCCAAAAAGTAGAGGTCATATAATTGACCTTTGTTCGGGAAATGGAGTAATTCCGCTATTTTTGAGTGCTCGAACAAAGGCAAAGATTACAGGAGTAGAACTGCAACCTAGATTACATGACATGGCAACTCGCAGCATTGCCTATAATGATTTATCACATCAAATAGAAATGCAATTGGGAGATGTAAAGGAAACACCACAAACATTGGGAATCGAAAAATACGATGTAGTTACATGTAACCCGCCGTATTTTTTAGCACACGAACTAAGTGAAAAAAATATGAGTGAACATTATGCGATTGCGAGGCATGAAATCCATTTAACACTAGACGAGGCAGTAGAAGCGGCAAGCCGTTTATTAAAGCAAGGTGGCAAAGCGGCTTTTGTGCACAGACCAGGTAGACTTTTGGATATTGTAACAGCGATGCGGGCAAATCGTTTAGAGCCGAAGCGAATTCAATTTGTCTATCCGAAACATGGGAAAGAAGCCAATACGCTATTAATCGAAGCGATAAAAGATGGTAAGCCGGATTTAAAAATTCTTCCTCCATTATACGTATATAAGGATGATAACGAATATACGGCAGAAGTGAGGGCACTTTTATATGGAGAAGGAAAATAAACACTATTTTTATGTGTTAGAGTGCAAAGATACATCATTCTATGCAGGTTATACAAACAATTTAGAGAAGCGTATTGCTGCACATAATGCAGGTAAAGGTGCTAAATATACGCGCGCACGAGGTCCTGTAAAATGTATTTACTATGAAACCTTTACAACAAAGGAACAAGCGATGTCGGCTGAATATGCATTCAAGCAACTTAAACGTTCCCAAAAAATTGATTATATTAGGAGGGCTTCAGATGAAATCACAGAAAAGTAGTCAACATGAGCAAGGAAGCTGCCTGTACTTAGTAGCCACACCAATTGGCAATTTAGAAGATATGACTATGCGAGCATTACGAATTCTAAAAGAAGTGGATATTATTGCTGCAGAAGATACGCGTAATACGAAAAAGCTATGTAATTACTATGACATACAAACACCGCTTATTAGTTATCATGAGCATAATATAGAAGTAGGTGGGGAGAAGTTATTAGGCTATTTGCGTGAAGGGAAGTCCATCGCATTAGTAAGTGATGCGGGTCTACCGTGCATTTCTGATCCTGGTGCAGATATTGTTGTGAAAGCAATTGCCGAAGATTTTGCTGTCGTACCGATCCCAGGGGCGAATGCAGCATTGACTGCCTTGATTGCATCCGGCTTATCCCCACAGCCCTTTTATTTCTTTGGTTTTTTAAAACGGAATAAAAAGGAACGTCGAGAGCAACTGGATAAATTATCGAAACGACAAGAAACACTTATTTTTTATGAAGCACCTCATCGATTAAAGGAAACTTTGAAAGATTTACAGCTTGTTTTAGGAAATCGCCAAATTACATTGGCACGTGAACTAACAAAGAAATTTGAAGAGTTTTTACGTGGGACTATAGAGGAAGCGATAGTGTGGGCAAGCGAAAATGAAATCCGAGGGGAATTTTGTATTGTTTTGGAAGGTAACACTGCTGATGAAATAGAAGATGAGGAAGAAAGCTATTGGACAAACATGTCTTTAGAAGAACATGTCTCTTATATAATAGAGGAAACTAAAGTTTCTTCAAAAGAAGCAATTAAAGAAGTAGCTAAATTACGTAATTTACCTAAACGCGATGTGTATCAAGCATATCATCAATAAAAAAAGCATTGAAAAGTCATCTTACTTTTCAATGCTTTTTTTGTTTGGTAAAATAATACTTTATATTAGAAAAGTATTGGTTACCTAGAAGGTTTTTTAAATAGAGTCTTCACTTACTTTTTTAGGTTTGATTGGATTTCTTTCATTAATGCTTCTGCACCTTCAGAAGACAAGATTAATTTACCGCCTACTAAACGCATGTTTTCATCAGAAACTTCACCAGTTACTGCACATGTCATGTTAGGCATATATTTTTTTAAGATAATTTTGTCGTCGTCTACGTAGATTTCTAAAGCATCCTTTTCTGCAATACCTAATGTACGGCGCAATTCAATTGGAATTACCACACGTCCTAATTCGTCTACTTTACGTACGATACCTGTTGATTTCATAATTAATATTTCCTCCTATATTCTTTTAATTAACTTATTTAAATTTCGTCAAAATTCGACATTTAACCTTGTCTATTTAGAATCATACCAACTAATACCATATACGTCAATTAATTAGCATTCACATTTTCTTCGTTCGAGAAACTTTTTTGTCATATTTGTAATATAATGTGCAGATATGAAAAATATTTACCAAAATATTTTTGCAATAGTCAAAAAGATTTAAGGAATTCCCAATTTTGCGTGTTGATTTTTCGACATGTTGGGATTCCGATAAACTTTCATTGAAACAAGTTTCGTACTTGGTTAGAATAAAGATTATACTTAACAAACAAATGGAGGCACTTTCGTGAGTGAACAACAAACATTCTATATAACAACCCCAATTTATTATCCAAGCGGTAAGTTTCACATCGGTACCGCCTATACAACGGTTGCATCTGATGCAATAGCGCGGTATAAGCGTTTAAAAGGTTTTGATGTACGCTTTTTAACAGGTATGGACGAACACGGTCAAAAAATACAGGAAAAAGCGCAAGAGTCTGGTATGCACCCACAAGATTACGTAAACGAAATTGCAGAGAGTGCAAAGAAATTATGGGATACTATGGATATTTCCTATAATGACTTTATTCAAACTACTGAAAAGCGCCATGTTGATGCAGTCGAAAAGATTTTCCAAAAGTTTTTGAATAATGGCGATATTTATATAGGTGAATACGAAGGGTTATATTGTGTGCCTTGTGAATCTTATTATACTGAGACGCAATTAATGGAAGGAAAGTGCCCGGATTGTGGTCGGGATGTTCAAAAAGTAAATGAAGAATCTTACTTCTTTAATATGAAAAAGTATGCCGATCGATTACTTGCTTATTATGAGGATAATTTAGAATTTATAGAACCTGAATCTCGAAAAAATGAAATGATTAATAACTTCATTAAACCGGGGCTGGAAGATTTATCGGTTTCTCGAACATCATTCGACTGGGGCATTAAAGTACCAGGAAATCCGAAACATGTTATTTATGTATGGGTAGATGCTTTATCGAACTATATTACTTCATTAGGGTATGGTTCTGACAATGAAGAGTTGTTCAATAAATACTGGCCAGCCGATGTCCATGTAGTAGGGAAAGATATCGTGCGATTCCATACGATTTATTGGCCGATTTTCTTAATGGCCTTGGAGTTGCCTTTACCGAAAAAGATTTTTGCACACGGTTTCATTATGATGAAGGATGGAAAGATGTCGAAATCTAAAGGGAACGTTGTCTACCCGGAAATGTTAATCGAGCGATATGGTCTAGATGCGACACGCTATTTCTTATTACGTGAATTGCCATTCGGTCAAGATGGTGTCTTCTCGCCAGAATCATTTGTAGAGCGTACAAACTTTGATTTAGCAAATGACTTAGGAAATCTTTTAAATCGAACTGTTTCAATGATGAACAAGTATTTCGATGGAGAAATTCCTACTGAAAACTTACAGGAAACGGAATTTGATGCAGCTTTAAAATCACATGCTGAAAGTGTACGTATTAGATATGAAGAAAGTATGGAAAAAATGCAATTTAGTGTCGTACTTTCTGAGATTTGGTCACTTGTATCACGTACAAATAAGTATATTGATGAAACATCTCCTTGGGTATTGGCAAAAGACGAAGCGGATAGAAATAAGTTAGCTGCTGTAATGAATAATTTAGCAGAAAGTTTACGTCATATTGCAGTGCTGATTCAACCGTTTATGACAAATGCACCAAAGCAAATTATGGAGCAGTTGGGACTAGATGATAAATTATTAGCATGGGACACAATTGAAACATTCGGCAATGTTATTCCAAGAAACATTAAAGTGGTAGAAAAAGGAACACCAATTTTCCCACGTTTAGATGCGGAAATTGAAGTGGCCTATATTCGTGAACAAATGCAAGGCTCTGTAAAAACAACACAACAAGAAGAATCTACAAGTGTAGAAGCACCTAATACAGAAGAGATTTCAATAGACGATTTCATGAAAATTGACCTAAGAGTTGCGACAGTATTAGCTTGTGAACCGGTTGCAAAAGCGAAGAAGCTGTTAAAGTTACAAGTAGACTTAGGCTATGAGCAACGTCAAGTTGTTTCAGGTATTGCTGAGCATTATAAACCGGAAGAATTAGTTGGTAAAAAAGTAATTGTAGTAGCAAATTTAAAACCGGTTACATTACGTGGAGAATTATCTCAAGGTATGATTTTAGCGGGCTCGCACGATGGCATTTTAACATTGGCAACTGTCGATCCTAAATTGGCAAACGGTGCACAAGTGAAGTAATTTAAATGGAGTCTGTTGGACGAATGATGTTCAACAGGCTTTTGTATTTTTAATCCATCATAAAGTATATTGATATAATATTTTGTTGAGAGAAATAGTTAATTCTATAGTTATTTGGAATTATAATTACTATTTTTGAAACGGTAATATAACAAGGGGTTTTATTTTTGTAATTTGAATGTAATAATACTGAAAACTAAGAAATATGTTCAGTGAGTACAATACACGATAGGAGAAATGATGATGAGCACATATATCGATACACATGTCCATTTAAACGCAGATCAGTATGAGGAAGATTTACATGAGGTAATTGACCGAGCAATTGCTGCAAAAATAGAAAAAATGGTTGTTATCGGCTTTGATAAAAAAACAATAGAACGAGCGATGCAACTTATAGAAGAATTTGATTTTATTTATGCCGTGATTGGTTGGCATCCAGTAGATGCAATAGATTGTACAGATGAATACTTAAGTTGGATTGAACAACTAGCAAAACATCCTAAAGTAGTTGGGATTGGTGAAACAGGACTGGATTATTATTGGGATAAATCACCGAAAGATATCCAACAGTACTGGTTCCGAAAGCAAATCCAACTAGCAAAAAAACTTAATTTGCCAATTATTATTCATAACCGTGATGCAACAGGAGATGTTGTTCGCATTTTACATGAAGAAGATGCCGCAGCTGTAGGTGGTATTATGCATTGTTTTGGTGGGAGTGTTGAAACTGCCCGTGAATGCATAGACATGAACTTTATGATTAGTTTAGGAGGACCTGTTACATTTAAAAATGCGCGTCAGCCAAAAGAAGTAGCTACTGAAATTCCATTGGAGCACCTATTAATAGAAACGGATGCGCCTTATTTAGCACCTCATCCTTACAGAGGGAAACGAAACGAACCTGCGTACGTTACTTTAGTCGCTGAGGAAATCGCGCGACTTAAGGAAATACCAGTGGAAGAAGTTGCTTTAAAAACGACTGAAAATGCAAAGCGCTTTTTTAAAATCGATTAATAACAAATGATGTAAAATAGCAAAATAAATAATCCAATAAAAATATTTATCAAATTGATGGAATACTTATTTGGATTATTTTTTATTTGGAATTGATTAAAGTTTTAATACGTCTCCAATACTAGTTGTGTCACGAGTTTAAATAAAACATCCAATTTTACAAAAATTCATTTCTATTGACAGTACGAAAAGTAGTCGCGTATAATCCAACTTTGTATTAAGGAGGCGTTATTTTCATGTCAAATCAATCCATGAAAAGCCAGTTCTTAGGATCATTGAGGAGTAAGCAAACAGGAATTCGGGTTTTATCGGTAGTCCTGTTTGTATCTGTAATTGCATTCGTTCTTTATCATGGAACGAAAACTCCCGTTACGCTTATCGCAAACGGTGAGACATCAAAATTATACACACACGCAACTACGGTTGATGAGCTACTTACAGCTCAAAATATAGATATCACAAATTATGATAAAGTATCACCCTCACTGAGCACCAAGATTGATAGTGGAATGTCAATCGAATGGGAACAGGCAAAAGAAATAGTAATTTCAGTTGATGGAAATCAGTCAAAAGTTTGGACAACTGAAAAAGTAGTGAAGAACATTTTGGAAGAAGCAAATATTGAAGTAACAGAGCAGGATCTTGTATCACAAAGCTTAGATACAGAAGTAGGAGCCGATAACAAAATCGATATTCAAAAGGCGTTTCAGTTAACGCTTGTCGATGGCAAAAAAGAGAGACAAGTATGGTCCACTTCGACTACGGTCGCTAACTTTTTAAAACAACAAGAGATTCAACTAGGTGAATCGGATCGTGTCGATAAAAATTTGGAGGACGTTATCACTCCGAATGATAAAATCGCAGTTGTTCGCGTAGAAAAGGTTACCGATGTAGTGGAGGAATCAGTAGATTTCCCAATTGAAAGAAAAAATGACTCTTCGTTATTGAAGGGTAAAGAGAAAGTTGTAACAGAAGGTAAAAAAGGTAAAGTTGAGCGTACGTACAATATCGTGAAAGAAAACGGTAAAGTCGTATCTAAAAAGGTAGCTTCTGAAAAAATAATTGAGCAACCGAAAACAAAGGTTTTATCAGTAGGTACAAAAGTTGTAACTGCAAAAGTATCACGTTCGAGTGAACCGAATTCAGGAAAAGAGTTTTATGTTGAAGCAACAGCATATACACCACACTGTACAGGCTGCTCAGGTATATCAGCAGCTGGTCTTAACCTGCGCGCAAATCCAGACATGAAGGTTATTGCGGTGGATCCTCGTATCATCCCATTAGGCACAAAAGTTTGGGTTGAGGGCTATGGTAACGCGGTAGCTGCAGATACAGGTGGAGCTATTAAAGGCAATAAGATTGACGTTTTAGTACCAACAAAATCTGAGGCATATAACTGGGGACGTAAAAAAGTACGTCTTAAAGTATTAAAATAATATACCGTAAATAAAACAAATAGAAATGTGTTTGTTATAGAATGTTCTTATCATCTGTTAGTCGTCACAGCTCTTGGCATTTTGGAAGTTTTACAGTTAATTTTCAAAATATATAGGAGTTTGGATTAGCAAAGATAAAGTATATTCTATAAAATATTATTCCAAAATGTATAGTAGCTTTCTCGCTTTTTGACTGATAGCGAGGAAGCTTTTTTCGCTGTATTGGAAATAATTAAATGTAAGAGTCAGAGTTGTACGGGAGATATGTGCTTTAGTTCTTAGAGTAAGTACAGAAGTAACAAAACGCATTCTATGGTAAAATAGCGAAAGACTATGTTAGAAAAGAGGAACATTTCTTGGATATTCAAGAGATTATTGTTGTCGAAGGAAAAGATGATACAACTGCAATTAAGCGTGCGACAGGTGCAGATACAATTGAAACAAATGGCTCAGCAATTTCGGATGAAGTATTACGTAGAATTGCACATGCGCAAAAGAAACGAGGCGTCATCGTTTTTACTGACCCGGATTACCCTGGACGCCGAATTCGTTCCATTATTGAAGAACGTATCCCCGGAGTAAAACATGCATTTTTAGCAAAGGCAAAAACTATTGCAAAAAACGGCAAAGGCTTAGGGGTTGAGCATGCGAGTGATGAAGATATTCGTGAAGCGTTAAGTAATGTATATACATTAGCTGAATCACAAATTGATGAGAAAATTACATTGGAAGATTTAATGATAGCCAAACTGATAGGTCACCCCCAATCGAAAAAGCGACGTGAACAGTTAGGGGAAATTTTAAATATAGGAATGACAAACGGGAAGCAATTGCATAAACGATTAATGATGTTTCAGATTTCAATCGAGCAATTCGCAGAAGCCATTTTGCAATTAGATCAGGAGGATATGCATGTATAAAGACATTGCCACACCGATACGTACTAAGGAAATTTTAGAGAAGTACGGATTTTCATTTAAAAAAAGTTTAGGGCAGAACTTTTTAATAGATCCCAATATTTTACGAAACATTGTTAGCCATGCGAATTTAACAGAAAATAGTGGGGCGATTGAAGTCGGTCCTGGTATTGGTGCATTAACAGAACATTTAGCGCGGGAAGCCAAGAAGGTCGTATCGTTTGAGATTGACCAACGACTGTTGCCAGTATTAGAAGATACGCTCAGCCCTTATAATAATGTAAAAATTGTCCACTCAGACATTTTAAAAGCAGATGTAGAACAAGTAATTGCTGAGGAAATGCCGGGCATTGAAGATATAATGGTTGTAGCCAATTTGCCTTATTACGTAACAACACCTATTTTAATGAAACTTTTGAATGATCGTTTACCTATTCGTGGCTTTGTGGTCATGATGCAGAAGGAAGTAGCGGACCGTATTACTGCAAAACCAGGTACGAAAGCGTATGGTTCATTATCCATCGCAATTCAATATTACGTAACTGCTGAAATTGCCATGATTGTACCGAAGACGGTATTTATGCCCCAGCCTAATGTAGATTCTGCGGTTATTCGACTTATAAAACATGAAACACCGCCAGTTAAAGTCATTGATGAAGACTTTTTATTCGAAGTTTCCCGTGCATCGTTTGCGCAACGTCGTAAAACGATTTTAAATAATTTACAAAACGGACTTGTAAATGGGAAACAAAATAAAGAGCTCATTATTCAAGCACTAGCAGAAGCGGGGATTGATCCAAGTCGCCGTGGCGAAACGTTGAGTATTCAAGAATTTGGGAAATTATCAGATTGCTTACATCCAGCCTTTTGTGTTCGTCAATAATGTGAATGTAGAGTTGAAAAAACTTCAGAAAAACTTCAGAAAAAAGTTGACGGCTTCGGATAGCGGTGATAAAATATTATATTTTATTGACATTTAAAATACACTGTGTTAAACTGGTTTATAGTGAGGTGTATGCAAAAATGCCAAAAACGTTAGCAGACATTAAAAAATCATTAGATAGTCACTTGGGTAAACGTTTGCAATTAAAAGCAAATGGAGGCCGCAAGAAAACGATTGAATGTGAGGGTGTCTTAAGTGATACTTATCACGCAGTGTTCGTTATCGAACTAAAGCAAGAGGATAATGCGAATAAACGCGTCTCTTACAGTTACACAGATATACTTACTGAAGCAGTAGAGATTACTTTTTTAGATGATGCTGTTGCTACCATCAAATAGTTTTTCTAGTACTTATTTTAATATTTTTAAAAAAGCGCTCATTTTATATGAGTGTTTTTTTATTTTTTACACATGCTAAGTGCGTCAACGAAAAGGGAGGTTTTTTGCATGGCGAAACAAAAAATCATGTCTAGCCGTCTAAAGGAAGAGATTGCAAAAGAACTTGGATTTTATGACGTAGTGGAACGTGAGGGTTGGGGCGGTATTAAATCCCGTGATGCAGGAAACATGGTAAAGCGTGCAATTGAAATGGCCGAGAATAACTTAGCCAAACAGAACTCGCAGAACAACCAAAAGTAAGTTGACGAAAAGTGACACCCTTAAGCAAGGTAATCCTTGCGAGGGTGTTCTTTTTATAAGTTGAAATATGCGTAAAAAGTATCTACTTTAGTACATTGCTCAAGCACGTCGTATGTTAAAATAGGTATATTAATAAATTGATTACGTAATTAAAATTGCGTGCCTTATCTAGTAGGAGGAATTTTCAATGTTGTATGTAAAAGCACCCGCTAAAATTAATTTAACACTCGATGTGCTTTATAAGCGTCCTGATAATTATCATGAAGTAGAGATGGTTATGACTACGGTTGATTTAGCTGACCGGATTGGACTGGAGACGCGTAAAGACGGACAAATTAAAATTATCTCGGCCGATAATTTTGTGCCGGATGACCAACGTAATTTCGCTTATCAAGCGGCTGAGCTAATTAAAAGTACATACGATATTAAAGAAGGCGTCGACATTTCAATTGAAAAACAAATTCCAATTGCGGCAGGTTTAGCTGGCGGAAGTAGCGATGCAGCTGCTACGTTGCGCGGTTTAAATGAGCTTTGGAATTTAAATTTATCTTTAGACGAGCTAGCTGAACTAGGATCGAAAATTGGCTCCGATGTATCGTTCTGTGTATACGGTGGTACGGCCCTAGCAACTGGGCGCGGCGAAAAAATTCAGGAACTAACAGCACCTCCAACATGTTGGGTTGTATTAGCAAAGCCGAAAATTGGTGTTTCTACTGCAGATGTATATGGTGGATTAAATATTGAAGGTTTAAATCATCCAAATACAAAACAAATGATAAAAGCTATTGAGACGGATGATTATGAATTAATGTGCCAGTCGCTTGGAAATGTTTTGGAAACTGTAACATTTAAGTTACATCCAGAAGTGATTACGATTAAAGAACAGATGCAACGCTTTGGTGCAGATGCTGTACTGATGAGTGGCAGTGGCCCGACAGTGTTTGGTCTAGTCGAAAATGAAGCACGTGTTAGTCGCATTTACAATGGATTACGAGGTTTTTGTGAGGAAGTATATGTAGTTCGTATGTTAGGGGAACGTAATCCACTTGCATAAATACGTATAATTATGGTAATTTGACTATTAAATATTCGTATTTTAATTATTATTGTTTAGGAGAGGGTCGCATGAAATGGAAGCGTAGTGAACGCCTTGTAGATATGACTTATTATTTACTTGAGCATCCACATCAGTTGATCCCGCTAACTTATTTTTCTGAGCTTTACAGTTCTGCAAAGTCTTCAATTAGTGAAGATTTAACAATTGTAAAGGAAACATTTGAAGAAAAAGGAATCGGGTTATTGACAACCGTACCTGGCGCAGCAGGTGGTGTTAAATATATTCCTAGAATGGCGGAACATGAAGTTCGTCAAATTACTAGGGAATTAATTGCTGAATTAAGCCAATCAGATCGTCTACTTCCTGGTGGGTATTTATTTATGACGGATTTATTGGGAAATCCGGAGTTGATGAATCGTGTAGGGAAAGTATTTGCGAGTGCATTTGGTGACCAAAAAATTGATGTTATCATGACAGTTGCAACAAAGGGTATTTCAATTGCCCATGCGATTGCAAGACATTTAAATGTGCCTGTAGTCGTAGTTCGTCGTGACAGCAAAGTAACAGAGGGCTCAACCGTAAGTATTAATTATGTATCGGGATCTTCTCGTCGTATTCAAACAATGGTTTTATCTAAGCGTAGTATGAAAAGTGGCCAGCGCGTATTAATTACCGACGATTTTATGAAAGTCGGAGGTACGATGAATGGAATGAAAAACTTACTAGAAGAATTTGATTGTGAACTTGCAGGTATTGCTGTCTTAGTAGAAGCAGAACATGCAGATGAAACACTAGTAGGGGACTATTATTCATTAGTAAAGCTACAAGAAGTGAATGAGAAAGATCGCACTATTGCATTAAGTGAAGGTAATTTTTTTCAAAAGGGGAGAAATTAGTATGAAAACAGTATCAACAGCAAATGCACCTGCAGCAATCGGACCATATGCACAAGGTATCGTAGTAAATAATATGTTTTATTCTTCAGGCCAAATCCCCCTTACAGCATCAGGGGAACTAGTAGAAGGCGATATTGAAGTACAGACACATCAAGTATTTGAAAACTTAAAGGCCGTTTTGGCTGCTGCAGGATCGTCTTTAAATCAGGTTGTAAAAACAACAGTATTTATGAAAGACATGAATGATTTTGCTGCAATGAATGAAGTGTATGCGAGTCATTTTGGCGATCATAAACCAGCACGTTCGGCAGTAGAAGTTGCGCGGCTTCCGAAAGATGTACAAGTTGAAATTGAAGTTATAGCGTTAGTTAAATAATAATAAAACCTACACCTTTACTATAAAAAAAGTGTAGGTTTTTCTATTTTATAAATATTATGATAGATTTTTTCGTTGAATTATTACAAAATAATAAATAAAACGCAGAATATTTTGTTTATTTTAACAATTATAAAAATTGTAGATAGAAAAAAATTACATTCTATTGTATTCTATGATAAAAGGTGCAATTTAAGTGATTAAATGAATGGGAGAGAAGAAATTCTCTTTTTTCAGTATTACAAAATGAAGCGCCTAAGTATAGGGGGAGAATTCATAATGGAAATAACAGACGTAAGATTACGACGTGTTCAAACAGATGGACGTATGCGCGCTATTGCATCAATTACACTAGATGATGAATTTGTTATTCATGATATTCGTGTAATTGATGGAAATACTGGTTTATTTGTAGCGATGCCAAGTAAAAGAACACCAGATGGTGAATTCCGGGATATTGCACACCCAATTAATTCGAATACACGTAATAAAATCCAGGACATCGTGTTAGAGGCATTCCATGCTTCAGCTGATGAAAATCAGGACGATGCAATGGAATTGGAAGAAGCAAATGTTTAATATTAAAACGAAGGGGTCACTCATTTGAGGAGGCTCTTTTTTTATTTTTTTTGATAAAAATGTTCTATAACAGAAAAAAAGGGAATAATGTCGAAAAAGCCATAATGATTATATATTTTAATCGCATTTAAATATGTGATTTCAAACTTTTGTCAAGTCTGAATACCTTGAAAAGATTGTGAATTTACTATATAGTCATAAGAGAAAATGAGCTGAAAATGGAGGACTTGTAATATGACAAATACTTATGCAGTTGTCTTGGCTGCTGGTCAAGGTACACGAATGAAGTCCAAATTATATAAAGTGCTTCACCCAGTATGTGGAAAGCCAATGGTGGAACATGTAATCGACCATATTGGTTCTCTTAATGTAGAGCGCGTCGTAACTGTTGTAGGACATGGTGCAGAGCTTGTTCAAGAAACACTTGGAAATAAAAGTGAGTATGTTTTACAAGCAGAGCAACTTGGTACTGCACACGCTGTTCAGCAAGCAGAGCCTATTTTAAAAGGACTTACTGGAACTACACTTGTAGTATGTGGAGATACGCCTTTAATTCGTCCTGAAACAATGCAAGCATTACTAGATCACCATGCTTCAGAAAATGCAAAAGCTACTATTTTGACAGCGGTTACAGATAACCCAACCGGCTATGGGCGTATTTTACGCAACGAGGATGGTCAGGTTTCTCAAATTGTTGAGCAAAAAGATGCAACACAGGAGCAACAGCTTGTAAAAGAAATAAATACAGGTACTTACTGCTTTGATAATGAAGCGTTATTTGAGGCCCTAAAGCAAGTGAAAAATGAAAATGCACAGGGTGAATACTATTTACCGGATGTCATTGAAATCCTTCAAAAGCAAGGTGAAATTGTTGCAGCACATGTGACAGATAGCTTTGATGAAACGCTGGGTGTTAATGATCGCTTTGCGCTGTCTCAAGCTGAAGAGTTAATGCGAGCTCGTATTAATGAACGTCATATGAGAAATGGTGTAACGATTATTAATCCGGCAACTACACATATTAGTGCAGACGCGATTATTGGCAGTGACTCTGTCATTTTACCTGGTGTAATTATTGAAGGTAAAACGGTAATTGGTGAAGACTGCAAAATTGGTCCGAACAGCCATATCGTTGATAGCCAAATTGGAAATAAAACTACGATCCACAGTTCAGTTGTGCTAAATAGCCAAGTGGGTGATGAAACGGCAGTTGGTCCATTTGCGCATTTACGTCCGGAATCGTCATTGGGCAACCACGTAAAAATTGGTAACTTTGTAGAAGTTAAGAAAAGCACGCTAGGTGATGATACAAAAGTGTCCCACTTAAGTTATATTGGTGATGCAGAAGTAGGCAGCAATGTAAATGTTGGTTGTGGCTCTATTACTGTGAACTATGATGGTAAAAATAAATATAAGACAATTATTGAAGACGATGTATTTATTGGATGCAATTCAAATTTAGTTGCCCCGGTAACATTGAAAAAAGGGTCATTTATTGCAGCTGGCTCGACAATTACAAAAGAAGTTCCAGAAGATGCATTAGCGATTGCACGTGCTCGTCAGGAAAATAAGCTAGGCTATATGAGTAAATTAAATTCAAAATAAAATTATTTAAAATACAGGAGGCCATCATGCCGTATCAATACGCTGACTCAAAATTAAAAATCTTCTCATTAAATTCAAACAATCCCCTTGCAAAAGAGATTGCTGATGAAATGGGTGTAGAACTAGGGAAATCATCTGTAAAACACTTCAGTGATGGAGAAGTCCAAATTAGCATTGAAGAAAGTATTCGAGGAATGGATGTATTTATCGTTCAATCTACTTCTGCTCCTGTTAATGAACATTTAATGGAACTTTTAATTATGATTGATGCTGTTAAACGTGCATCTGCTCGCACGGTAAACGTTGTTATGCCTTACTATGGCTATGCACGTCAAGACCGTAAAGCAAAAGCGCGTGAACCAATTACTGCTAAATTAGTAGCAAATCTTCTCGAGACTGCCGGTGCAACTCGTGTAATCGTATTAGATTTACACGCACCTCAAATTCAAGGTTTCTTCGATATTTTAATTGACCATTTAGTGGCAGTACCACTACTTGCTGAACATTTCGGTTCTAAAGGATTTAAAGAAGAGGAATTAGTAATTGTTTCTCCAGATCATGGTGGAGTAACACGTGCTCGTAAAATGGCTGAGCGCTTAAAAGCTCCAATTGCTATTATTGATAAACGTCGTCCAAAGCCGAATGTAGCGGAAGTTATGAACATTGTTGGTAATGTAGAGGGTAAAGTATGTATTTTAATCGATGATATTATTGATACGGCAGGTACAATTACGATTGGTGCAGAGGCATTAATTAAGAGTGGTGCAAAAGAAGTTTATGCTTGCTGTTCTCACCCAGTATTATCTGGTCCAGCAATTGAGCGTATTGAAAATTCTTCAATTAAAGAATTGGTTGTAACAAATACCATTCAATTAAGTGAAGATAAAATTTCTCCAAAAGTTAAGCAATTATCTGTTGCTAAATTAATGGCAGATGCAATCTCTCGTGTTTATGAAAATAAATCAGTTAGTACATTATTTGATTAATAAAATTTGGACAGCTCAGGGATATTATTCCCTGGGCTGTTTTTCTTTTTTGATTGAAATCTATCTATTAATTTTTGAAAAAGTCAGATAATGAATATGTTTAATTTCTACAAATGCAGGGTAAATAAACTATTGTATAACTACTTAAGGGGGACGATGGAATATGACTGCAGTTTTAAAAGCAAAAAAGCGCGATACTGGGAAACGTTCGACATTAACCCAACTTAGAAAAGATGGTCAGTTAGCAGGTGTGCTATATGGCTACGAAACAAATACAACGCCGATTTCGTTGGATTATAGAGAAACGGCAAAGGTAGTTCAATCATATGGTACAGCAAGCGTGTTTAAAATTGAGGTAGACGGGAAAAGTGTAAATGCAGTACTTACTGATATCCAACGTGATGCAATTAAAGGTCTTGTAAAACACGTTGACTTCCTTGCTATCAATATGAAAGAAGAGCTTGAAGTGGATGTTCCTGTAGCATTGGTAGGAACTTCAGTTGGTGTGAAGGAAGGTGGAGTGTTAACTCAACCGAATCATACATTGAAAGTGAAAGTAAATCCAAGCGATATTCCAGATACTGTAGAAATTGATGTATCCGGATTAGAAGTTGGTGATACGTTATCTGTGGGTAATGTTCGTGATCAGTTTACAGGATTTTCAATAGTACAAGATGACGATTATACATTAGCAACGGTAACACCACCAGCGGCACCAGTTGAAGATGTTAATGCAGATGCAGAAAATGTTACAGCCGATGATGTTGAAGCAACAGGAGAAAAATTAACACCTGAAAAACCAGGTAGAGAAGATTAGCATTTAAAAGAAGTCGCCCTATAGGGTGGCTTTTTTTTGCTTCAAAAAAGCTTCGACATCCGAAAGAAAATCAGTATAATAATATGAAGATGCGTAAATATTAAGAAAAATCAGAGGGATTTATGAGAACACATAATGAAAAGATGAGTATTTATCACGGAATGGCTTCTGCCGTTGCACAAAATACTTCAAATAGCTATATTCCAATATTTGCTATGACCATTCTCGGTGCAACAAATTATCAGGTGGGGTTAATTAGTTCTTTACCACCACTCATTACATTACTAATGACATTACCTGCCGCCATTTTGCTGAATCGGTCTATTGAACAAAAAAGGCTTGTTGCTTTTTCTGTATTAGCCGCGCGCTTTGTATTTTTGCTAATTGCATTTGTTAGTTATGTGCCTGGAAGCTTTGGTTCATGGCTGCTTTTAGCATTAATTGCTGCGATGAGCGTACCGAATACGATGGCTAATATGGGTTGGCAATCTTTTATCGGGAATATTATCGAAGAAACACGCAGAGCACAGTTTTTCAGTGATCGTAATCGATTGTTAACAATTGTAGGCTTAATTGTCACACTTACTATTGGCGTTGTTATGAAGGATATGACGGCTAATCAAATAGCCTATCAAATCTTATTTATGTTTACTTTTGTTGTTGGGATTGTAGAGCTCTATTTTTTATTAAAGCACGATGAGCCTGTACGAGAACTAAGTTTAGAAAAGAAGCGTGCGATGGATTGGTCCATTTTTAAGAATAATAAGTATGTCTTGTTTTTAATTGTTGCCCTTATTTTTAACTTTGGTTGGCAAATGGCATGGGGACTTTTTAATATTTATAATGTACGTTATGCAGGAGCAACTATTTTTTGGATTAGTATGTTCAATGTAGCGAATATGTCGGCACAAATTTTCTCCTTTTCATTATGGCGGAAGTGGTCTCAAAAATATGGCAATATGTACGTATTCGTCTGGGTAGCCTTTGGCATGTCGACAGCACCTTTACTAATGGCTTTATCGACAAACCTTTATTATTTAGTAGTAATGTCATTGATCTCGGGGTTATTCGTCTCAGGGACTGTATTAATATTGTTTAATTTATTGCTGGAAAACTCACCACAGGAAGTGCGTACTTATTGTATTACGACTTATAATGTGTTGCTTGCTACTATAGCATTTACTTCCCCTCAAATCGGCATTTGGCTCCTCGAGGCATATACGATGGAAGTAGCAATGTATTTATCGACAGTTGTACGTTTTCTAGCAGCAGTAGGCTTTTTTGTGCTGTATATGGTGAGAAAAAAAAGAGATAGTTCGTTAGCGCCATACTAATCGGTGATGCATACGTTCTAAGAGAATGTGTGATAAAATAAAGGCGATTAGAGAAAAAGGATGCGATTACTAGTGAAATTAATTATTGGATTAGGGAATCCAGGGAAACCATATGAACATACACGCCATAATATAGGTTTTGATGTGATTGATGAATTAGCAAATCGGTGGAATGCACCATTAAACCAGACAAAATTTAATGGTATGTATGCAACGGTTCATCGTCCTGAAGGAAAAGTTATTTTATTGAAGCCATTAACATATATGAATTTATCAGGAGAAAGTGTAAGACCTTTAATGGATTATTTTGATATAGAAATTGAAGATATTATTGTTATTTATGATGATTTAGATTTAGAAACGGGTAAATTAAGATTACGCAGTAAGGGAAGCGCTGGCGGTCATAATGGGATTAAATCTTTAATACAGCATTTAGGTACACAAGAATTTAATCGAATCCGTGTCGGTGTGAATCGTCCTCCTGCAGGCATGAAAGTGGCTGATTATGTATTATCGAAGTTTTCAAAAGAAGATCAGCCTATAGTAAAAGATGCAATTGATAAGAGTTGTGATGCAATTGAAACAGCATTAACAAAGCCATTTTTAGAAGTGATGAACAAATTCAACGGCGCATAAATTAATGAAATGATGGCTATACTTTAATATACATAAGTGTTTTAAAGGAGGCCATGGGAGATGCCTGTACGCTACCTATGTAGACATTGTAAGGTAGAGATTGGTACTTTACCTTTTGAGGCGGAAGAGACAATTCAAAAACTTCATTTATTTGAAATAGGTGAAATAGATGATTATCTTGAAAAAAACGAGCGTGGAGAAACGACAATTCATAGTATTTGTGAGCATTGTGAAGATTCATTGCGTCAGTTCCCAGATTATTATGCGCTTAAAAAATGGTTACAGTAAAGGAGTTGCTTTGGTCGCATACAGTGCGCCAAGGCTTTTTCCGTTTCTATATCCACTTACTTAAAATAGAGGAAGGGGACTATACGTGGATACGATTCATCAGTTATTAAAAAAAGATAAACAGATTGATAATGTTATAGAGCAAATAGACAAGAATTTAGCGAATGACTACCTCATAACAGGGTTGACTGGTAGTGCGAGGCCAGCTTTAATTCATACGATTTACCAGGAAACGAACAAATCCATTTATATCGTATCCTCCAATTTGCTGCAGGCACAGAAATTGGTCGATGATTTAAGTGCATTAGTCGGTGAGGAACATGTTCATTATTATCCTGCGGAAGAATTTATCGCTGCCAATATGACGATTTCCTCTCCAGAGCTTCGTGCACAGCGTATTGCCACATTAGGAAAATTAGTAAATAAAGAGCGCGGTATTTATATCATTCCAGCCGCAGGAATGCGCAGGATGTTAAATGCCCCGCAAGACTGGCTTGGACACGAGCTTTCTACGTCTTTAGGTGAGGATGTCGACATTAGTCAGTGGTTAAATAAACTCGTAGAAATGGGCTATACGAGAAGTGAAATGGTAACTACCCCTGGGGAGTTTGCCATGCGCGGAGGGATTTTGGATATCTACCCGCCATATGCACAAAATCCAATTCGAATTGAATTATTTGATACAGAAGTAGATTCAATCCGTACATTTTCGGCAGACAATCAGCGTTCTATTGAGAAGTTAAATGAGATTAAAATCTTGCCTGCAACGGAATTAATTCTTACAAAAGACGAACGAATCATTCTTGCAGATCGCCTAGAAGTATCCCTGGCAGCAAGCTTAAAGAAGGTTCGTAAGCAAGAAACACAGGAATTGCTTATGCAAAATATCACACAGGATATTGAAATGCTTCGTCATGGTCATTTACCTGATCACATTGCAAAATATGGCTCGTTACTATTTGAGAAGCCTCATTTTCTAGGTGATTACTTCATGCAAGATGGCCTCGTTCTTTTTGATGAACTAGGACGAATACAAGAAGTAATGGAAGCATGGGAACGTGAGGAGAGTGGCTGGTTTATTTCCTTAATCGAAGAAGGGAAAATGCTTCATGAAGTAAAGCCTTCCCATTCGATGAAAGAACTACTTGCCATGTTAAAGCAACAAAAGGTGTATTTCGCGTTATTTACACGCACATTTGCAGGTATCACGCTTAAGAAGACGATTAACTTTTCATGCAAGCCAATGCAACAATTTCATGGACAGATTGCATTATTACAAAATGAGATTGAACGTTGGACCCATGAAAAATTTGTTGTTCTATTTACGGCTAATTCCGAAAATCGCATAAAAGCGATGCAAAATTTATTGGACGACTACCATATTGCATCGACAATTGGTTATTCAGATGCACCGGGTATTTATTTAGTGAACACAGCATTGTCATCTGGCTTTGAGCTCCCGCTACAAAAAATAGCAGTTGTTACAGATGATGAACTGTTTAAACAACAGGCAAAGAAAAAATCACGTCCACAGCAAATGACAAATGCGGAGAGAATTAAATCATATACCGAAATTAAACCTGGAGACTATGTTGTCCATGTACATCACGGAATCGGGAAATATATCGGTATTGAAACACTCGTTGTAAATGGGACTCATCAGGATTATTTACATGTTCGCTACCGGGAAGATGATAAATTATATGTGCCGGTCGATCAAATTGAGCTCATTCAGCGTTATGTGCCATCAGGTGAAAAGGAGCCAAAGCTTCATAAACTAGGTGGTACAGAATGGAAAAAGACACGCACTAAAGTTTCGAATGCTGTACAAGACATAGCAGACGATTTAATTAAGCTTTATGCAAAGCGTGAAGCAGAAAAAGGTTTTGCATTTTCACCGGATTCCGATGAACAGCGAGGTTTTGAGGCGGCCTTCCCTTATGAAGAAACAGAAGATCAACTGCGTACAATCGCTGAAGTGAAAAAAGATATGGAACGTGAACGCCCGATGGATCGCCTTGTTTGTGGAGATGTAGGGTATGGGAAAACTGAAGTTGCGATACGTGCTGCATTTAAAGCCATTTTAGATGGCAAACAGGTTGCCTTTTTAGTGCCAACAACGATCTTGGCACAACAACATTATGAAACAATATCGAAGCGCTTTGAGGAATATGCTATTAATGTTGGGCTATTAAGTCGATTCCGTACTAAAAAGCAACAAACGGACACATTAAAAGGTTTACGGGAAGGAACCGTTGATATAGTTATAGGTACACATCGTATCTTATCAAAAGATGTAGTGTATCAGGATCTCGGTTTACTTATTGTCGATGAGGAGCAGCGTTTTGGTGTTACTCATAAAGAGAAAATTAAACAGCTAAGGACTAATGTCGATGTGTTAACACTAACAGCTACACCGATTCCACGTACACTCCATATGTCTATGGTGGGAGTTCGTGACTTATCTGTTATTGAAACACCGCCGCAAAATCGTTTCCCTGTACAGACCTATGTAATGGAGCATAATGGTGCGCTCATTCGCGAAGCAATTGAGCGTGAAATGGCGCGTGGAGGGCAAGTCTTTTATTTATACAATCGAGTGGAAGATATTACAAGACGTGTAGAGGAGATTCAAATGCTTGTACCCGATGCGCGAATTGCTTTTGCACATGGACAAATGACGGAAGCAAAGCTGGAATCTGTTATTTTAGCGTTTATTGAAGGGGAATTTGATGTTTTAGTAACGACAACAATTATCGAAACAGGCGTTGATATTCCAAATGTGAATACATTAATTGTACATGATGCAGATCGAATGGGTCTTTCTCAGCTATATCAGCTGCGTGGACGTGTTGGTCGATCGAATCGTATTGCCTATGCCTACTTTATGTATGAACACAATAAAGTACTGACAGAAGTAGCAGAGCAGCGTTTACAGGCAGTTAAGGAATTCACGGAACTTGGTTCAGGTTTTAAAATAGCAATGCGTGATTTATCAATTCGTGGGGCAGGAAATTTACTTGGTGCGCAGCAGCATGGGTTCATTGATTCCATCGGGTTTGATCTGTACTCACAAATGCTGGAAGAAGCGGTGGAAGAACGTCGCAGTGGTGTGAAAAAAGAAGAGAAGCAGGAAATTGAAATTATGCTGCATATTGATGCGTATATACCAGATGCATATATTCCGGATGGATTTCAAAAAATCCAGATGTATAAACGAATTAAAGCAATGGAGCGCATAGAGGATTATTTAGAAATCATTGATGAATTACAGGACCGTTTCGGGGATTTACCAGTAGAAACTGAACGGCTCATGCGCATTGCACGTATGAAAGTATGGGCAATGGAAGCAGGTGTACTTTCGATCAAAGAAAAACAACAAACCGTATCGATTATCCTATCGGAGGAAGGCACATCCAATACAAATGGAGCGCAAATTGTAGAGCAATCGATGGAGTTTGGTCGAGCGGTAGGCTTCGGAATGGAAGGAGCACAGCTGGTAGTAACAGTAGATTATCAAAAATGCGGAAACCACTTGCCATTCGATGTAGTTGAAAAAGTGATAAAAATTATAGCATCAGCAAAAAAAGAATCATAAAAAGAGAGGGAATCTTAAAAGTTTTTAACTTTTAACATTTCCTCTCTTTTTTAATGCTAAATGAATTACAGGAAGTTTGGTTGCACACTATAATGAACACCACTCGCATAATTCAGACGTTGAAGTAATTCTTCACGATTTCGATGTTCTTCACGCAATTCCAATAATTGCTTTTCTCTTGTCGTCGAAAATGAAACTAATTCGCGCTGACCATTCTGTTTTTCCAAATAACGTTTAAAAATGCCGTTTTCAAACTTTGTAATAGTTGTAGCACGTTCTTTGGATAAATCAGGATAATAAGCTAAATGTGTTCCTGCATAATATTGCTGTTGACGATATGCATCAGGTGTCGTAGTAGTACGGTCTACTTTTAGCATGTAAAGCACCTCCCAAAAAGTTATCTATCATTTGTAAATATCCCTTTCTTTTTAAAACAAAACCATTTTTTCATTAAAGCGTTGTAATTTCCTATGCCTCTTATTGAAAATCGGGCCATAAAGCTCAGTTATTCAAAGGGACTTAAGGTAATTTTTTGTTTTTTTACTGTTACATTTATGCATAGTTTCAAGTTTTCCATACCATACTAGTTGCATCATGCTGTTAAATGATGTGAAAGTGAGGGAACATAAACGATGAAAGCAACAGGAATAGTTCGCCGCATCGATGATTTAGGTCGTGTTGTTATCCCAAAAGAAATTAGAAGAACTCTTCGTATTCGTGAGGGCGACCCTTTGGAAATTTATACGGATCGTGAAGGTGAAGTCATTTTAAAAAAATACTCACCAATTAATGATCTAGGTGAATTTGCACAACAATATGCGGAATCACTATTTGAAACATTAGGTACGCCAACATTAATAAGTGACCGAGATGAGGTAATTGCCGTTGCGGGCGTTTCCAAAAAGGATTATGTCGCAAGACGGTTAACGGTTTTTGCAGAAGATATTATTAAAAACCGATCAATTGCTAGTGAAAAATTAGAAATGTCGATTGAACTTGTAGCAGGACAGTATGAACAAGTGAAATCGTATTGCATCGTTCCTATTATTGCGAATGGAGACCCGATTGGTGCGATCTATTTAATATCAAGAGCACACTTTATCGGTGAAACCGAGCAAAAGACAGCTGAAACGGCTGCAAACTTCCTAGCAAAACAAATGGAAAACTAAAATTACTTAAAAACGTCCATAAAGATGGGCGTTTTTTATTTGTTTGCCAAACACTAAAAGTAGTTATTACCTTTAACGTCTAAAAATACGAGTGGTTTTTCATGATATAATTAGTACATTGTATGAAATAGAGGAAGGAAATAGAATGACTTCGCAAAGATTTGGTATGAAAAATTATATGAAGGGTGCTCTTCTCTTAACAGTTGCAGCACTCATAGTAAAAGTATTAAGTGCTGTATACCGTGTTCCTTATCAAAACTTAGTAGGGGATCAAGGATTTTATGTCTATCAGCAAGTGTATCCATTTATCTCATTTTTTGTCGTTTGGACATCTAGTGGATTTGCCGTTGCAATCTCAAAAATGCTTGCGGATATTGAAGGAAATGGGGGTACCTCTGAATATAAAAGATCAGTGTCACGGGTTATCTTTTATTACTTAACAGCGTTATCCCTGCTATTTTTTTGTCTATTGTTTTTTGGAGCGCAACCATTGGCAAATTTAATGGAGGATCCGCAGTTAGCAGGATTACTGAAGGTCGGTTCGTTTATTACATTATGCATGCCGCTTCTGGCTATTTTAAAAGGTAATTTTCAAGCTAATAGCCATATGCAACCTGTAGCCTATGCACAAGTTTTTGAACAGACGATTCGAGTATCGATTATTTTAATTGGTACTATTATTTTAATACAATATACTCAATCGGTTTATTCAGCGGGAAAAATCGCGATGCTCGGAACAGTCATTGGGGAAGTTGCCGGTATTGTGCTCCTCTTATATTTTTTAAAACGGTCATATAAGCCTTTAGGCAAAACCACTATAAAAATAAAGATTTGGCCAATTTTAAAAGAAGTAACGCTATATAGCATCGCGATCAGCATGAGTGCCCTGTTATTATTATGCTTCCAACTTGTCGACTCCTTTACAATCTTTAAAATGCTCATCCAATCAGGGGTGGCTTCAGAACAAGCTATGGAAATAAAAGGGATATACGATCGAGGTCAACCACTTGTTCAACTTGGTATCGTTATTGCTACCTCATTATCGTTAGCTATTGTGCCACTTGTAGCATTGAAGGCGCACAAGTCGAATGGCCGTGGTGAGAAGCCATTCATTCAGTTGACATATCGAAGTTCATTATTATTCGGAGTGGCATCGGCACTTGGATTAATATTAGTCATGCCATATATCAACCAAATGCTGTTTATGACAGATGCATATTCGGAAGTGCTAAAGCTTTATTCGTTTCAAATTGTGCCACTATCAATTATTTTGACATTTACGGCAATCCTTCAAGGATATAGTAAATTAAAATTTCCGGCTATCTGTTTAGGAATGGGCATTATACTGAAGTATTTAGGGAATGCCTATTTCGTCCCGAAGTTTGGGATTTTAGGAGCAGCAATGGCAAGTAACATCGGACTGATTTTTACTGCTATTGCCTTAATTGTTTATTTAAAAAAACTGACGTCAATTCGTTTCGCCGGTTTTCAGTTTTATAAAAGGTTGGCACTAGCCTCCATCATTATGGCTATTGTTGTAAATGGTACTATTTTTGGCTTGGATTTCGTGTTTCCAACTATGCTGAGTCGGGTTGATGCACTCATTTATAGTGTGCTGCTCGTGGGGTTGGGGGCTTTTAGTTTTATAACAGCAGTGGCGAAAATGCGTGTATTAACGGAAAAGGATTGGTTTTTAATCCCGCTCGGTAGAAGAATGGCCGCATATCAGCTATTGTTAAATCGAAAGAAGTAGGTGTTTATATTGAATCAATTAACAGTCATCGGTTTAGGCGCGGCCGATTTTGAACAAATGCAAATGGGTGTTTATAGAAAAATTAAATCCGCTGAAAAGTTATATGTTCGAACAGAGGATCATCCTGTTTTACAGGATTTAAAGCGAGAAGGAATTGAATTTACGAGCTTTGATGAAGTGTACGTCAAGCATGGTTCGTTTGGTCCGGTTTATGAGGAAATTGCAGAGCGTTTAATTGAAGCGGCTGCACAGGAAAATATTATGTATGCGGTCCCTGGTCATCCCCTTGTAGCGGAACAGACAGTTCAGCATTTAATTGAAGCTGACCGTGAAGGACGTGTCCAGCTGATTATTGAAGGTGGGCAAAGCTTTTTAGATCCTATCTTTGGAGCGTTAAAGATTGACCCTATTGAAGGATTTCAGCTATTGGATGGGACGAGCATGTCGCAGCATGATATCAATATGCGACAACACATTTTAATTGCGCAAGTATACGATTCATTCAGCGCTTCCGAGGTGAAGTTAACGCTAATGGAGAAATACCGAGATGACTACCCAGTAACGATTGTAACGGCAGCTGGATCATCACAGGAGCAGCTGCGCACAGTTCCATTATATGAGCTCGATCAAGCGGCTGAAATTAATAACTTAACAACGGTATATGTACCACCTGTTACCTCCGATGAAGATGCACTGCGCGATTGGACGACATTCCGACAAATCATTGCAACATTGCGTGGTCCAAATGGCTGCCCTTGGGATCAAAAACAAACACATGAATCTTTAAAAAAATACTTATTGGAAGAAGCACATGAGTTTTTGGCGGCAGTGGATGCAGAAGATGATTTTGCGATGGTAGAAGAGCTGGGAGATGTACTTTTACAAGTATTTTTACATGCACAGATTGGTGAAGATAATGGTTACTTTACATTGGAGGAAGTACTGGCAACGGTCAGTGAAAAAATGATCCGTCGTCACCCTCATGTATTTGGTGATGTCATAGCAGAAGATGCCGAAACAGTTATGGTCAATTGGCAAGAGATAAAAAAACAAGAAAAAGCTGATACAGCACATCAGTCCCTTTTAGAAAACGAATACAGTCCATATTCATCACTCCAGACATCTTACAACTATCAGAAAAAAGCGGCTACAGTCGGATTTGATTGGCCGAATGCCGAATTTGCATGGGAGAAATTTACCGAAGAATGGCAAGAATTCCGCGATGAAATTACACAAGGTTCAGCAATAAGTCGAACAGATGAGTTTGGAGATGTATTGTTCACACTTGTTAATATCGCCCGTTTCTATAAAATTTCACCGGAAGAAGCAATGCTTCATGCAAATGAGAAGTTCGCCCGTCGGTTTCATTTTGTTGAACAAAGTGTGAAAAATAGTGGAAAAGCATTTAATGACTTCACTTTAGAACAATTAGATGCGTTTTGGAATGAAGCCAAACAATTAGAAAAAGGGGAGTAATTTTATGCGTTTAGACAAATTTTTGAAAGTTTCACGATTAATTAAACGTCGTACATTAGCAAAAGAAGTTGCAGTACAAGGTCGTATTATGATTAATGGTAAAGTAGCTAAAGCAAGCAGCACAGTAAAAGTAGGCGATGAGCTAGCGATACGCTTCGGTCAAAAAATTGTAACCGCACGAGTTGAGGAATTGCGTGAAAATGTAAAAAAAGAAGACGCTTTAAAAATGTTTACTATCGTTAAAGAAGAGCGTCTCGAGCAGGTTGAACCAGAATTTATTGATGACGAAGAATAATGAAGAAAGCATGACCATCTTTTTGAGTCATGCTTTTTTTAATTGTTGCATATAGTGTACAACTATAAGCTCAAAGGGGGACTTGCATTGACTATTCATCAAGAAAGTAGTCGTTATACCATTTCATCTGGGGATCACTTAGTGACGGTACGCAATAGAAAGCGTATGGACATGACTTCTGTAAAAAGTATTGAACGGTTTGATCAGGAAGAATTCTATGTAAATACATCACAAGGCCACTTACTAATACGTGGAGAAGAGCTGCGAATCGTACATTTGGATGTCGATAAAGGGTTGCTAACGTTGGAAGGGGAAGTAAAGGCATTCCAATACGATGAAAGCGAGAATGGTTTGTCAAAAAGTTTCCTTCATAAATTGTTTGGATGATGATGAGTGCGCAACTTGTAAGCATCCTCGTCATGTTTATAAGTGGACTAGCTGTAGGTGCCATCATTGACTGTATAAGAATTAATTTAAATCGTATCCCCCTTAAAAATATTAGACGGATCTCATGGCTTTTAGAATGGCACGTTTGGTTGATATTAGGGGTTAGTACGTTTTATCTGTTATTTTTAGTAAAAGGAGGGCAATGGAGATTTGTGGACCCACTTGCCCAAATAGCTGGGATTGCAGCTTATGAAGTCGTTTTCCAAAATAGCATACGCTTCCTCGGAAGGGTATTCATCAATATATTTATAAGGCCCATTTTATTTATAGGACATGTAGTTGCCAAAGTCATAGTAAGTATTATAAGGTTATTAAAAACAATAATTATTTTTTTATGTAATCCGTTTATTAAATTTTTTAGGAAATATTTGTTAAAAAACTTTAAAACGCAGTAGGGAATTTGTATAATTAGAACGAATAGTTATAGTGAGGGAGGCGACGGGAATGGGAAGAAGAAATGTGCAAGAAGAGCTACATAATCAGAATGTACAGCCGTTAAATAACGACTATGTCCGATCAAATCCGCAAGCTCGAGCTCAAATTAAAGCAAAAATAGCTGTTAGACGTCGTAGAAGAATCGCTGTATTTTTCATTCTTGCAACGGTAGCAATTGTTTTATTAGTTAAGGCAAATATGGTTCAACATGAACGTCTCGCTGCGAAAGAGGAAGCAAAAGTTGCTGCTACTGCATTACTAGATGAAGCATTACACAAACAAGAGCTTTTAAACTTGCAAATAGCAAAATTGGAAGACGATGAATATATTGCTAAGTTGGCACGGAAAGAGTTTTTCCTTTCCGATGAAGGCGAAATTATTTTTACTATCCCTAACAAATCCGAAAAAGCTAAAGATGAAGAAGATGATGATTAGAAAGCGTTTTAACGGTTGTTGGTTACAATTGTTTAAGAAGGAATGCTACTTTGAAAATTAAATAAAAAAACCAATCAATATGTTCATTTTGTCATAAAATACTTGGTATAATTTGCCTCTAGTTAGAGTGTCTTGTTGACACTCTTTTTATGTTAGCTATAATTAGAGAAGAAGCTATTGAACAAAAGTTTCATTATAATTGATAAATGGCTTTTCAATCGAAGAGTCTCTTAAAATTTAAGGAGGAGCATTTTTTTTATGTCAATTGAAGTAGGCAGCAAAGTACAAGGTAAGGTAACAGGCATCACAAATTTTGGCGCATTCGTTGAGCTTCCAGATGGGAAAACAGGTTTAGTTCACATTAGTGAAGTGGCAGATAACTACGTAAAAGATATTAACGAGCATCTTAAAGTAGGCGATGAAGTCGAAGTTAAAGTGATGAATGTTGAAGCGGATGGAAAGATTGGTCTTTCAATTCGTAAAGCAAAGCCTCAAGCTGAGCGACCAGAGCGTCCACAGCGTCCTCGTCGCGAAAACAACCGTTCTAACGATCGTAATGATCGTCAACCAAAAGAGAACTTTGAACAGAAGATGGCGCGTTTCTTAAAAGATAGCGATGAGCGTTTAACTACATTAAAGCGTGCAACTGAGTCTAAGCGCGGTGGCCGTGGAGCTCGCAGAGGATAATTTTGCTGGCTGTTTGAACGTAGAAAAAGTGTCGAATAGATGAAAGATAAGGCAGTGTTAAAAGTCAAATTGACTTTTAACACTGCCTTTCTTTGTATAAATATTTAGGCTCCGCAGTAAACTCAACGCAAAGTTATGCTACCGCGTAAAGCCCTATACGTATAAGCTATTCTCTTTCTGCATTATGTTTTATTAGCAAGCGGATGAGTGTAATAAAACAGAAGATCCCTCCAACAAGACCAACTGCAATCATTATAATCTGTAGAGGGAGAGGCAAGTTGGTTAAAATAACGCCTCCAACAACTAAAAGCATGCTCACACCACAAAGAAAAGCCAAGTATGTAAAGTTTTGTACCAAAGAAAACGCCTCCTCTTACTTCAACATTATAAAGTATAAAGCAAAAAGATTGTTATGAAATCCCCAAAATAGAAAAAAGCCGCCTAGGAAATAATGTTTTCCTAAACAGCCCTTAAGATGACCCGTACGGGATTCGAACCCGTGTTACCGCCGTGAAAGGGCGGTGTCTTAACCACTTGACCAACGGGCCTAAAAATGGTGGCGGCAGAGGGAGTCGAACCCACGACCTTTCGGGTATGAACCGAGTGCTCTAGCCAACTGAGCTACACCGCCAAAATTAACAACAGAACTAATAATACAATGCGTTGTAATAAGTGTCAACAACAATTTCCGCTAAATTTTGAGGCCATTATGGAAAGGAAAATGGGTAATAATTATTTTTTTGTATTTTGATTAGAAATTAAGTTAAAAACGTGCATATTCCCTTAAAAAATCCGTCGAACAATTTTTTATAAGCAGTCCTACAAACAGACAAAATTCACTTTTCAAGCATTTGTATAATAGCGATAAAAAGAAAAGGTGATAGTAAAAATGGTGACATTAAACAATCAAAATGAGTTTCAAACATTTAATTTAAGCCTATTATTATATAAAGAAAAATCAAAAATGATAATATCAAGTGCTATAGTCTTTCTAGCCTTTTGTTTTGCTCAGGCTGTTTTTTTTGAAGCAGTTGTTCCATTGTTTCTACCTTTCTGGCTTATTATACGGACCCGATTTGCTGTTTTTCAAAAGAGTGCATTACTAGGAGGAATAATCGGAACTTGCTTCCTTGGTTTTGGGCAAGTTGCTATTGTTTTAGTACAATTACTTTTCATGGAATGTCTCGTAAGATTTAAGTTTTTGAAACTATCTCCATATATTTTGCTGGCAAGCAGCATCGTCATCGTACAATTATTATGGCAAATGATGCTGCATAGTGGTACACCGTCTGTCATGGTATTATTCTATATTATTTATGAGTGCTTTTTCTCCGTTTCTATGTTATTTTTTATTCGACTTCTAACATTACAAACTAACGAAGTAGGCCATATTGAATGGACAAGGGACAAAATCACGGCAATCATGATTATTTTGGCGGGTGTAATGGTAGGTATGCAAAGCATGACTCTACTTTACTTTTCATTACCGCTCATTTTACTTCACTTTCTAATTTGCCTCGTTGCCTATACTTCTACAGTAGGGGCTACCGTAATCTTTTCATTATCTCTTGGGTTCTTTATGGGACTCGCCAATTTATCCTTCACGGGTATGATGATTTTATATGCTTGTACAGGTTTGGTTGCAGCATTAGTACAAAATCAAGGGCGTTATATAGTTGCATTGTTTAGTTTGCTCCCAAGTGTCTTTTTCTTTTTCTATGATGCGACATTACCGATAGACAGTGTTTATTTTTTATCGATGTTAACAGGAGCGATTGGATTTTTATTAGTACCGAAAAATGTGCTCTCATACTGTCAAATGTATTATAAGCAGCAAACGGTCAGTATCGTTCAAGTGAATCGCAATGAAGTAGTGGAAGTTCAGCTCAAGCAATTTCAGCACTTTGTGTCATTCATGAAGGAACTTGTTTTTGAACGTTTTACACAACCATCAACAAAAAACGAAAAGAAAGTAGAGCCGTTTTTAATTTGCTCTAGCTGTTTTAAATATGAACAATGCTGGGGAAAAAATAGAGAAATGGAAGAGACGATCAATGCTTGGCGATTAGCAAAAAGGAGTCCAAAACCTGTTGCATGGATGCGTGTTGAGGAGCAACTTAAAGGAAAGTGTATAAAGTCTTCTAAGCTGCTAGAAGAGTTGGAATCGGCTATGCAAAAAGAACATATGGAACGTGAGTATTATCATGGTAAAAAGATGATTGCTTTACAGCTGCGTGACTTAAGCAGTCATTTTGAAAAGCTTTTAAGCAGTCACCAGTTAGATGTCGGTTCAACAGAAGTAGATGGAGATATTCAGCAATATTTAAATGAACGTGATATCCATTGTCTGCATATCCAGTGGTTAAAAACAGAAATAGGGGATCGTGAATTTATTTGTTATATTGCAGACCAGCGAGATGCACACGTTGTGATTCAGCAGCTAGAACAGCAATTGTTCGATTTGCTTCATGAACCACTGAAAGGCGAATCGATTTATGAACAGCAATCGCCTATTTTTTATCGACAAATAAAGTTTCGCTCGGCAATCCGTTATCAATTGGAGTATGATATATATACGTACTCGCATGCGCACCATACGATTTCCGGAGATTCCTACCGAGTATTTCCGATTCACCCAGGGTTAATGGCGGTTATGCTATCAGATGGTATGGGAACGAATGTGAGGGCACACGAAGAAAGCGAACGTTTAATTCAAATGATGCAAGATTGTATAACGTATAACATGGATCCTGAAACGGCTATGCATACGATGCATTACGTTATGTCATTAAAAAATGATTCCGATATGTATGCTACGATGGATTTTGCCTTGGTTGATTTACAGTTCGGTCATTTATGGTGCTGGAAAGCAGGCGGCATGACAACTTACGTGTTGAGAGGACCAGATTTATTTAAAATAGAGAGTACAAGTGCACCGATTGGCTTTTTACCGAATTTCGCGATCGACACTGAAATGACCCCATTATTATCAGAGGACGTTATTTTAATGATTTCGGATGGATTGTTTTCACCCTCCGCACAATGGGATGCTCAAGAACAATTATTTATCCGTTTGATTCGTCAAGGAATCGAAAAAGGTGCCTCTATCCAAGTTGTATTATTTGATGTAATGACTCAATTCAAACAAATGTACCCAATTGCGGACGACTGTACTGTAATGCTGTTCCGTCTGCAACATGTAACAAAGCCATGGCAAGTATTTCGACCAACAATCAAACATTGAACGGTTTATGAGGTGAAAAAATGCACAGTTTAGAACATCGTGTTTTAGCTTTTATAAAAGAGCATCAGCTTATAGAAGATGGTGAAAAACTATTAATTGCTTGTTCAGGAGGCGTTGATTCGATGGCGCTTCTTTCTTTTTTTCACCATTTTCAAAGCTACTTTCAAATCGAGCTCGCCGTAGCCCATGTCGATCATATGTTACGCGGCGAGCAATCGGCTGAGGATTGTGAATTTGTGGAAGAGACGTGTAAAACTTGGGGAATCCCTTTTTACAGCTGTGCTATTCCTATTGCAGAAATTCAGCAAAGAGACGGAGGCAATATCCAGGCAATTTGCCGTCAAGAGCGCTATCGTTATTTTGAAGAGGTCATGGATGCACACAAATGCACAAAACTAGTAACGGCCCATCATGCAGACGATCAATTGGAATCCATGTTAATGGCACTGACGAAAGCGAGTTCGTTAAATGGATTAAAAGGAATTTTACCGATTCGAAAATTTTATGATTATACGGTAATTCGCCCGTTTTTAATGGTTACAAAACATGAAATTGGGGAATATTTACATAGTAAAAGCATTTTATACCGTGAAGATCCAAGCAACGCAAAGAATGATTATACCCGCAATCGATTTCGTCATCATGTCGTGCCAATTTTAAAAGAAGAAAATCCCCTCGTGTCCCAACATGCCGTACAAATCGCACAACAACTTACAGAAGATGATACGTATTTAATGGACCTTGCAAAAGTGCGTTTTTCTGAGCTTTTTAATAAATTTGACAAAAATTATTACAAAGTGAATGTTTCCGCATTTCAAAAAGAACCACTTGCTTTACAAAGAAGGCTCGTTTTAATACTATTAAGTTATCTTTATAACGATTCAAAAACGTTTCAAAGCTATGTACTTTGTACGACAGTTTTGGCGTTGTTTTCAACGTCTGAAGGAAGTTGTACACTTGATTTACCTGAGAATTTTATTGCCCGGCGACAATACGATGAAGTTGTATTTGAAACTAAAAAGAAGAGCTTTTTGATGGAAAAACAACAAATCGTTTTGAATGAGTGGTACATGCTTGGGACGATGCGCATTTATATCGGAGAACTTACGTTATGTGATGATGCTCTATTACAACAATATCATCCACATTTTTTCGAAGCGTCATCTGTATCGTTTCCATTATTCATAAGGTCTCCAAAACAAGGGGATCGTATTGCGCTACATGGCATGCAGCACCAGAAAAAAGTATCTCGCATTTTTATTGATGACAAGATTCCTTTCTTAAAAAGAGCTAGTTGGCCGTTGTTAGTAGATGCTAATGATGAGTTGCTCTCCATATTAGCTGTGCGCGTAAACAATAAATTTTCTAATGTAAAATCGACAGTGCATTCAATGGTGCTTCTTGTCGACAGCAATGAACGTCTTTAGAAAGTTTAATTAATTAAAGGAGGAATCTACTCATGATTCAAAATGATATTGAAAAAATTATGATTACAGAAGAACAAATCCAAGAGCGTATTAAAGAACTTGGTGCAGAACTGACAGAGGAATATAAAGAACTTTTCCCATTGGCAGTTGGTGTATTAAAAGGTGCTATGCCTTTTATGACAGATTTAATGAAGCGTTTTGATTCGTATGTTGAGTTGGATTTTATGGACGTTACTTCATACGGTAATGCAACAGTATCATCAGGGGAAGTAAAAATTGTAAAAGACTTAAATACGAGTGTAGAAGGCCGCGATGTCATTATTATTGAAGACATCATCGACAGCGGTTTAACTTTGAGCTATTTAGTCGATTTATTTAAGTACCGTAAAGCAAAATCAATAAAAATTGTTACATTGCTAGATAAGCCATCTGGGCGCAAAGTAAATTTAGAAGCAGATGTTGTTGGCTTCGAAGTTCCAGACGGATTTGTAGTTGGTTACGGTTTAGATTATGCGGAAAAATATCGTAACTTGCCATATATCGGAATTTTAAAACGTGAAGTTTATTCATTTTAATTGGGATTAAAGTCGATACAAATGCTGTTTTTCATTGGCATAATCGATAAAAAGAGCGGGTTTTGTCATAATTCGTTTGAACATTTAAAATTAGAGTGCTTTTCGTTGTATGAAAATTTCAACGTATGTTAAGATTTTACTTATAGTTTTTCTGTAACGTTGTGAGGAGGCTGGGGATGAATCGAATATTTCGATACACCATATTTTATTTACTAATTTTTCTCGTAATTATCGGGATTTTTGGAACATTTAATGGTGGAAAACAGACAACTGAAAATCTTGATTATCACGCATTTTTTGAGGCTTTAGAAAGTAATGAGGTTGCCTCTATTACAATACAGCCTGAGCGAGGCGTGTACAAAATCGTAGGTCAAATGAACGGTGCTGAAGAAGGCGAGACTTTCACAGTAAACGTTTTACAAAATGACCAAACTTCTGTAGACCGTATTATGCAGATGCAAGATCAAGTTGCAAACGGTGAATATCCAGGAGTGGAAATTTTAGAACAACCGCAAACAAGCGGGTTCGTAACATTCCTTACGAGCATTATTCCATTTGTTATCATTATCATTTTATTCTTCTTCTTATTAAGCCAATCTCAAGGTGGCGGTAATAAGGTGATGAACTTTGGTAAATCAAAAGCTAAGCTTTATGATGACCAAAAGAAAAAAGTTCGCTTCAACGACGTAGCAGGTGCCGATGAAGAGAAGCAAGAGCTTGTCGAAGTAGTCGACTTCCTAAAAGATCACCGTAAATTTACTGATATCGGTGCACGTATTCCTAAAGGGATTCTACTTGTAGGTCCTCCAGGTACTGGTAAAACATTACTTGCACGTGCGGTAGCAGGTGAAGCAGGTGTACCATTCTTCTCGATTTCAGGTTCTGACTTCGTGGAAATGTTCGTCGGTGTCGGTGCATCTCGTGTTCGTGACTTGTTCGAAAACGCGAAGAAAAATGCACCATGTATCATTTTCATTGATGAGATTGATGCAGTAGGTCGTCAACGTGGTGCGGGTCTTGGTGGCGGTCACGATGAGCGTGAACAAACATTAAACCAATTATTAGTTGAAATGGATGGTTTCGGTGCAAACGAAGGGATTATTATTATCGCTGCGACAAACCGCCCAGACATCCTAGATAAAGCATTATTACGTCCTGGTCGTTTTGACCGTCAAATTACGGTTGGTCACCCAGACGTAAAAGGCCGTGAAGCAATTCTAAAAGTACATGCACGCAATAAGCCATTAGCGGATACAGTTGATTTAGCGGCCGTTGCACAGCGTACACCAGGATTCTCAGGTGCTGATTTAGAAAACTTATTAAACGAAGGTGCCCTAGTTGCAGCTCGTAAAAACAGAAAAACAATCACGATGGCTGATATTGATGAAGCATCGGACCGCGTTATCGCTGGTCCGGCAAAAGCGAGCCGCGTTTATTCTCCAAAAGAGAAAAAGCTTGTTGCCTTCCATGAAGCGGGTCACGTTGTTGTTGGGTTAGAATTAGATGAAGCAGATACTGTTCATAAAGTAACAATTGTTCCACGCGGTCAAGCGGGTGGTTATGCGATTATGTTACCAAAAGAAGAGCGCTTCTTTACGACAAAGCAAGAGTTACTTGACCGTATCGCTGGCCTTTTAGGTGGACGTGTTGCGGAAGAAATCGTACTTGGTGAAGTATCAACAGGTGCACATAATGACTTCCAAAAAGTAACGAGCATTGCACGTGCGATGGTAACAGAGTATGGTATGAGCAATAGTTTAGGTGCTGTTCAGTATGGCTCAAACCAAGGTGGTAATCCGTTCTTAGGACGTGATTTCGGCTCAGACCAAAACTACTCAGATACAGTAGCATATGAAATTGATAAAGAAGTTCAACGTATTGTCGATGAGCAATATGCTCGTACAAAACGTATTTTAACAGAGCGTCGTGACTTGCTTGATTTAATTGCAAATACGTTAATTAACATTGAAACGTTAAATGCACAGCAAATCGAACATTTACGTGACCATGGTGTACTGCCTCCTGAAGAAGAGGTAGTAGAATCAGAGCCTCAAACAGAAAAAGAAGTAACGCCAACAATTGAAACGGCAGGCAATGCTTCAATTAATGAAGAGGTACAAGGTGAAAAGACGCCTCCAACTGTAGAAGATTTACCGAAAGATGTGTCGGATGATCGCCCACAAGGTATTGATGAAGACCGTCCAAAGTAATATAAGTAAACTGACTATTTCCTAGGAAAAGGAGATAGTCAGTTTTTTCATTCGATTTTTTATTATTCAACTGATAAAGGAAAAAACGGAATACTGTAAAGTGAATGACCAAATATGGTATGATTTTTTTCAGAACATGAAAAGTAGGTGTCGCTTTTGATTTTAGTAATGAATGCAGGAAACTCCAATATTACTTTAGGTATTTATCATCATGATAAACTCATACATCATTGGCGGACAGAAACAAATATACGGAAGACAGAAGATGAATATGCGATACAATTTAAGGCGTTTTTTGCTCATGAAGGCATTTCATTTGAACAAATAAAGGGGATTATTATATCCTCAGTTGTGCCGCCTATAATGTTTGCACTTGAATTAATGTGCAAAAAATATTTTCATACCCAGCCTTTAATTGTTGGACCAGGTGTAAAAACCGGCTTGAATATAAAGTATGAAAATCCACGTGAAGTGGGGGCTGACCGTATTGTTAATGCTGTCGCCGCTTTAGAGCAATATGGTGGCAGACCATTAATTATTATCGATTTTGGGACAGCTATTACGTACTGCTTTATAAATGAACGTGGGGATTATTTAGGAGGCGCCATTGCACCCGGAATTGCGATTTCTGTAGAAGCGCTAAATGTACGGGCAGCAAAATTGCCCCGCTTTGAAATTGCCCGAGCATCGCAGGTTGTTGGGAAGAATACGATTGCCGCAATGCAAGCAGGTGTTTTTTACGGTTTTATCGGACAAGTGGAGGGCATTGTAGGTCGTATGAAGGCTCAAAGTAAAGAGGAGCCAATGGTTATTGCCACAGGTGGACTAGCAAAACTAATTGCCGATGAAACACAAATGATTGATATTGTCGATTCATTCCTTACCTTAAAGGGATTAGCGATTATTTATAAAAGAAATCAGTAGAAAAGAGGAATTTCAACATGAAAGACTACTTAGTAAGAGCAATTGCTTTTGACGGACAGGTTCGTGCATTTGCAACAAATACAACAGAGACTGTAGGAGAAGCACAACGTCGCCACAATACATGGCCAATCGTATCTGCTGCTTTAGGTCGTTCGATGACAGCATCAGTAATGATGGGGGCGATGTTAAAAGGTGACGATAAAGTTACGATAAAAATCGAAGGTAACGGTCCAATTGGTCCAATGGTAATTGATGCAGATGCTAAAGGAGATGTGCGAGGCTTTGTTACGAATCCGCATGTTCATTTTGAATTAAATGAACATGGGAAACTAGATGTTCGTGCAGGTGTCGGTACAGAAGGTGCACTAACAGTCGTAAAAGATTTAGGTTTACGCGATATGTTCTCAGGTCAGACACCAATTGTTTCCGGCGAAATCGCTGAAGACTTCACATACTACTTCGCTTCATCTGAACAGGTACCTTCATCAGTAGGTTTAGGCGTATTAGTAAATCCGGATAATACAATTTTAGCTGCAGGTGGCTTTATCATTCAATTAATGCCAGGCTGTAATGAGGAAACAATCGAAGAGATTGAAAGACGTTTGTCATCCATTGAGCCTGTATCAAAAATGATTGAAAAAGGCTATTCACCTGAACAAATTTTAGATGCGGTATTAGGTGAAGGGAATGTTCAAATTCTTACATCAATGCCTGTGCAGTTTCAATGTCAATGTTCAAAAGAGCGTTTTGGTGCGGCAATTATCAGTCTAGGTGTCGGTGAGATTCAAGAAATGATTGACGAAGATGGTGGAGCAGAAGCGCAATGTCATTTCTGTTTAGAGAAATATCATTTCGACAAAAATGAACTTGAAGGCTTTGTGAATGAAATCCAATCGTAATCGTAATTTACACCAACCACCACAAAATACACCAAATAATTTACCGTACACACAACGACGCTTAAAAACAAAACCAACGCTACTTTTACTGCTTATTTTGTTAATCGGAAATTTATTTTGGCTAGTATTATGGCTACTCCCTTCGGATGATACAACATCCCCAGCATCTCAAGACGGCAGCGAGGAAATTGCTGCCGTTGACGGAGAGCCCATTACAAGCCAACAATGGTTATCCGCGATGGAAAATCGTTATGGAAAAGAAACTTTACAAGGTTTAGTGAATGAAGCGGTGATGGAAAAGGCCGCTAAAAAATATAAAATTGATGTTAAAGACGAAGAAATCGATTTAGAAATTGCTTTATTGCGTTCGGCACAAGATTCAAATGATACAACTCTACATAGCCTCTCCCCAGAGCAACTCCGCCAAAAAGTGCGTGCTCAGCTCATCTTAGATAAAGTATTAACAAATGATGTTGTTGTAGAAGAGGAAGAGGCAAAAAAGTATTACGACGAAAACAAATCACTCTATAATATTCCGACGACCTATCGAACAAGTATGATTATCGTGAACTCTAAGGAAGATGTGGAGCGAGTGGAAAAAGAGCTGAAAAGTGGCTCTGATTTTACGGTTTTAGCACGTGAGCATTCAGTGGATGCAGCCTCGGCTAGTTTAGGCGGCGATATTGGCTTTATTACATCTAGTCAAACGACACTCGATCCAGCCGTTTTACAAGAAGTGGAGCAACTCAAGGAGAAAGAGACTTCTAAGCCTTTTGTGTTAAGTGATGGCCGATATGCGATTGCTATGGTTACAGAAAAGATGGAAGGACAGTCCTTTAGCTTTGATCAGGTGACAGGACATGTGAAGCGTCAGCTAGCATTGGAACAACTGCCACCTTCGATTACACCAGAAACCTTCTGGAAAGAGTTTAATGCTACTTGGATTTATGGAGAATCGAAAAAATAAAATAAAACATAATAAATGGTTGTATTAGTATGCGTTGCTTCTAATACAGCCATTTTTAAACTAAATGAAAAATTCAGTAAAATAGTCAGAAATTTTCCAAAAATTACGATCCAAGCAATTGACAAGTAGTATAAAAAATTGATAAGATACGATTAAGTAAAACCTATTGACTTTGTAGGGATTGAGAGAGGGATGGATTAGATGAGTAAATTAGCAAATTCGGTGGCAGATTTAGTAGGACGTACACCAATCGTAAAGTTAAATAATGCTACAGGTGAAAATGACGGAACGGTATATGTAAAATTGGAATACTTTAACCCGGGTTCTTCCGTAAAAGATCGTTTAGCTTTAGCGATGATTGAAGCAGCTGAAAAGGATGGCTCTTTAAAGCCAGGTGGTACAATTATTGAACCAACTTCAGGTAATACAGGTATTGGTTTAGCGATGATTGCAGCAGCGAAAGGTTATAAGTCAATTTTAGTAATGCCAGAGACAATGTCTTTAGAGCGTCGTAACCTGTTACGTGCATATGGAGCTGATCTAGTATTAACACCTGGTCCAGAAGGAATGAAAGGTGCAATTGCAAAGGCGGAGGAGTTATCAAAATCAGAAGGCTACTTCTTGCCACAACAATTTAAAAACGAAGCTAACGCAGAAATTCACCGTTTAACAACAGGTCCTGAAATTGCAGAAGCATTTGAGCAAGAGGGCTTAAAGCTGGATGCCTTTGTCGCTGGTGTAGGTACTGGTGGTACAATTACGGGTGCAGGCGAAGTATTGAAAAATAAATTCCCAGATATCGAAATTATTGCTGTTGAGCCTAAAGATTCACCAGTTCTTTCAGGTGGTAACCCTGGACCACATAAAATTCAAGGTATTGGTGCAGGTTTCGTTCCGGACGTATTAAATACAGAGATATATGATTCTGTATTCCCGGTAGAAAATGAAATTGCATTTGAAAATGCACGTAAAGTAGCGCGTGAAGAAGGTATTTTAGCGGGTATTTCTTCAGGTGCAGCTATTTATGCAGCTATCGAAACAGCAAAACGTTTAGGTAAAGGCAAAAACGTATTGGCAATCATCCCTTCAAATGGTGAGCGCTATTTATCAACACCTTTATATCAATTTGAAGACTAATTAAAACCAACAAGTCATTCTCTAAAGCTATTTTATGGGTTAACACTCGTAAAATAGCTTTTTCTTAGTTTACTCTAAGATAAAATTGGATTTTTAGAGTGTTTTCGAGTTTAATTAAGGAAAAGAATAAAGCGGGTGTAAATAGATGCAACAACTAGAATATCATACATTTCAAATGACTAAAGATGAATTTTTCTATAGTTTTCAAGAGCAGTCAATGGCCGAAAAGCAACGTGTATTTTTAGAAAGTGGACGTGGAGGGCATTATTCAATTGCAGCATGGCATCCAATTGCTAGTGCCAAATCTGTAGAACAAGGACTTGAACTGACTTGGGCAAATGGAAATATTGAGTTGAAGACAGGGGAAGCACTAGCCGAATTAGAACAAGTAATTTCTGAATACAAGCTTGAAGTGAATTCGCAATTGCCAGATTTCCAAGGTGGCGCAATTGGGTTTATTTCCTATGACTACGCTCGTACGATTGAGGTACTTCCACTTGAGGCAGAAGATGATCTACAAATACCAGACATTTATTTTTATTTATTTGATCATTGGGCTGTACATAACGTAAAAACCAATGAAGTAACACTTATGAAGTTTTCTACATGTGAAATAGATCTACAGGCATGGCAGACAAATTGGCAGGAAAAAGCCGTAGTTGGATTAGAAAAGCGCCATTTTAATCAGGAAACAGCAAAAAACATCCAGCAAGATGAAATGGAATTACAAGTGTCATTTAAGGGAGAAGCTTTTGAAGCGGCTGTGCGTAAAATTCAACATTATATTGGTCAGGGTGACGTATTCCAAGTGAATTTGTCTGTGCGTCAGGCAAAAAAACTTTCTGCTGCACCGATCACAATGTATGAGGCGGTTCGTTCATTTAACCCTTCTCCGTATATGGCGTATATTGAAAGTGAACATTTTACGATTGTAAGTGGTTCGCCTGAATTGCTTGTGAAACGTAAAGGCAATGAATTATCAACAAGACCAATTGCAGGGACGCGGCCGCGCGGAGAATCGAAAGAACAGGATTTGGCGTTGGCTAACGAATTGATTCAACATGAAAAAGAACGCGCCGAACATGTGATGCTTGTCGATTTAGAACGTAATGATCTAGGGCGGGTAAGTAAGTATGGAACGGTGGAAGTTAATGAATTTATGGTGATCGAGCATTACTCCCATGTAATGCATATTGTATCGAATGTACGTGGAGAAATTGCGGAAGGGAAAACGAATGCAGATGTCATTCGTGCAATGTTCCCGGGTGGTACGATAACGGGTGCACCTAAAATTCGAACGATGGAAATTATTGAAGAGCTTGAGCCTATTCGCCGTGGTCTTTATACAGGGTCAATTGGCTGGATTGGCTATACAGGTGATTTAGAATTAAATATTGTGATTCGTACAGCGTATATACAAGATGGAATTGTGTACATACAAGCAGGGGCGGGAATTGTAATCGACTCGATTCCAGAAAACGAATTTATCGAATCGATGAATAAAGCAAAAGCAATGTGGCAAGCAAAGGCAATGGCAGAAGAGGTGAGCAAATGATTTTAATGATTGATAATTATGATTCGTTTACGTATAACTTAGTGCAATATTTTGGGGAGTTCGGTCACGAGTTAGTAGTAAAGCGTAATGATGAAATAACGATAGAAGACATTGAAGCGTTTCAACCGATGATGCTCGTCATCTCACCAGGGCCATGTACACCAAATGAAGCCGGACAAAGTCTTCATATTATTGAGCATTTTGCTGGAAAGCTTCCGATTTTAGGGGTGTGCTTAGGCCACCAAGCGATTGCACAGGTTTTTGGTGGAGATGTTGTGCGGGCAGAGCGGCTGATGCACGGGAAAACATCTCCTGTACATCATAAAGGCATCGGTCTACATAGAAAAAATGCCAATCCATTTTCTGCGACACGCTATCATTCTTTAATAGTGGAACCGACAACTTTACCGGATTGTTTAGAAGTGACAGCTTGGACAGAAGAAGGCGAAATAATGGGGCTACGTCATAAAACGTATCCAATTGAAGGGGTTCAATATCATCCGGAATCCATTATGACTGAAGATGGTAAACAACTTTTACGCACATTTATCGAAACATATTGTTAAGAGGAGTGGAGATCAATGCTTTGTTGGATGAATGGACAGTATATCGATGAACATGAGTTGAAAATCTCCCCTTTTGATCATGGGTTTTTGTATGGCCTTGGATTTTTCGAGACGTTTCGTACATATGAGGGGAAAGCTGTGTACTTACAAGAACATTTCAATCGCTTAATAGAAGCATTGAAAGAATACCGTATTCATTTTCCATATACTATTCAAGATATAGAGGAAGTAATCGAAAAGCTCAATGCACAGGACGGTAAAGAAGGGTATTTTCGCTTAAATGTATCAGCAGGTGTACATCCAATTGGTCTTGCTCCGTCCGAATATACGGAGCCGACAATCATTCTATTCCGTAAAGAGCTGCCTAAAATGGTGCGCGGGACTGAAAAAGAGGCAGTTTGGGTGAAAACTGCGCGTAATTCTCCTGAACAACAAACACGCTATAAAAGTCATCATTACGGTAATAATGTCCGTGCGCGTCTAGAATTATCTAGTCTAGCCAACCAAGAAGGATTTTTTACCGATAAAAACGGGGTAGTAGCAGAGGGCATTACATCGAATATATTCTGGATTAAAGATGATATACTGTATACGCCTTCCACAAGGTTGGGTATTTTGCCAGGCATTACACGAGCAATTGTTATCCGCCTTGCTAAAGAGCTCGCAATTCCGGTAAGAGAAGGTAGTTTTATGACATGGGAATTAGAGCAGGCGGACGAATGTTTTGTTACGACAGCGGTGCAGGAGCTTGTACCAATTTCACATATTGGAAAGATTCGTTTTGCTGGAAGTGAAGGTAGGCTTTATAAAAAGCTTCATACGGCTTATTTACAAAAAATTGTTATGCACTTAGGAGAAAGTCATGTTAGAAAATTATAAAACACTTACACTAAATGGAATTGAATTGGATTTTAATAAAGAAACATTCGTTATGGGAATTTTAAATGTGACACCAGACTCTTTTTCGGATGGCGGAAAGTTTAATTCGATTGAAAAAGCAGTTGCGCAAGCGAAAAAGATGGTAGCAGATGGTGCGAAAATTATTGATGTTGGTGGAGAATCCACACGTCCCGGCTATACACGAATATCAGATGAAGAGGAAATTGCGCGTGTTGTCCCAGTAATCCAGGCGCTGTTAAAAGAAGTACAAGCAATTATTTCAATTGATACGTATAAATCGAACGTTGCACGTGCCGCAATTGAAGCAGGTGCCCATATTATTAATGATATTTGGGGAGCAAAAGCAGACCCAGAAATGGCCAAAGTGGCGGCAGAGCTAAATGTACCGATTATTTTAATGCATAATAGAGAAAATAATCAGTATAATAACTTTTTCAATGATTATATGGCAGATATGCATGAAAGTATTGAAATTGCCAAAGAAGCCGGTGTTCGCGATGAACATATTTTTCTTGATCCAGGTATAGGGTTTGTGAAAAGCTTAAGTGAAAGTATCGAGACAATGCAGCGTTTAGATGAGCTTGTTGCATTGGGATATCCCGTGTTATTGGCGACTTCTCGAAAGCGTATGATCGGCTCGGTATTGGATTTACCTGTTGACGAACGTGTAGAAGGAACAGCTGCAACTTGTGCATTCGGTGTACAGAAGGGTTGTCATATTATGCGGGTGCATGATGTAAAAGAAGTGGCGCGGACTGTTAAAATGATGGATGCGCTTGTTGGAAAGTTTGAAGTACAAGGTGAATTAGCACCGAGACATTAAGGAGATTGTAATGGATTATATTCATTTAAGAGAGATGCAATTTTTTGGTTATCATGGTGTGTTGCCGGAAGAAAACGTGTTAGGTCAACGCTTTCGTGCGAATGTATCGCTTGCTGTTGATATGAAGCGTGCCGGTAAAACAGATGAGCTTGATGACACTGTAAGCTATGTAGGAGTTTATGATATATGTAAAGAAGTATTGGAAGGCAAGCCGTATAAATTAATTGAGGCGGTTGCGGAAACGATTGCTACTCGCATTTTAACCCAATACGAAGGGCAAATTTTCGGTTGCCGTGTGGAAGTGATTAAGCCTGACCCGCCAATTCCAGGTCATTATAAAGAAGTCGCAGTGGAAATTGTTCGAGGACAATTTATATGACAACAGCCTATTTATCCATTGGAACAAATATCGGGGAACGTGAGCAAAACTTGCAAGACGCAGTAAAGCTGCTCCTTTCACATAAGGAAATAACAGTTACAGCCATTTCTTCAATCTATGAGACAGCAGCGGTCGGATTTACGGAACAGGCAGATTTTTTAAATATTGCGGTCGCCGTTGAAACAAGCCTAAATGCTTTTGAGCTGCTTGCACAATGTCAAAAGATCGAAAATGATTTAGGGCGTGTACGCGAATTCCGGTGGGGTCCCCGCATTATAGATCTCGATATTTTGTTATACAATAACGAAAAATATGAAACAGAAAATTTAGTTGTCCCACACCCTCGCATGTTCGAACGTGCGTTTGTATTAGTGCCTCTTGAAGAGATTATGACGCAAAAATGTGGTATGCTTGTATCTGTGCAAAAAGCACTACTAGCACTCGACATAGAGAAAGAGGGCGTCAAGTTGTGGAAGAAAATCGCTACGGTCGAAGAATTCGTGCCTTTCGAAAGCTAAAACGTATTCAGCAAACCGAATTTGCAAAACAGATTAGTATATCTGTTACGATTTTGGGGCGTATTGAACGAGGCGAAAAAATTCCCTCTGAAGAACAGTTCCAAAAAATTGCGGATGTATTACAAATAGATGTTCAAGAATTAAAAGGTGAGTAACCTAGTGTGGAGGTAACTAAAGGTGTCAAATAATGACCAAAAACCTTTCCAAATTGGTGATATTATAATGGATAACCGTGTCGTACTAGCCCCTATGGCAGGGATTTGTAACTCGGCTTTCCGTTTAACGGTGAAAGAGTTTGGTGCAGGTTTAGTATATGCGGAAATGATTAGTGACAAAGCATTAAATATTCGCAATAAAAAAACGTTGGATATGCTTTATATTGATGAACGTGAAAATCCAATGACCCTACAAATTTTCGGTGGAGACAAAGAAAATTTAGTAGAGGCGGCAAAATTCGTAGATAAAAATACAACAGCGGATATTATCGACATTAATATGGGTTGTCCTGTTAATAAAATTATTAAATGTGAAGCTGGTGCGAAATGGCTTCTAGATCCGAATAAAATTTACGAAATGGTTTCGGCTGTAGTAGATGCAGTTGATAAGCCGGTTTCAGTGAAAATGCGTATTGGTTGGGACGATGAACGTGTATTTGCTGTAGAAAATGCACAAGCAGCAGAACGTGCAGGAGCAGCAGCAATTGCAATGCATGGACGGACTCGTGTTCAAATGTATGAAGGTAAGGCAAACTGGGACGTCTTGGCAGAAGTGAAGAAAAATATTAATATCCCATTCATTGCTAACGGTGACGTGGAAACACCAGCGGATGCAAAACGGATTCTGGAGCATACGAAAGCCGATGCAGTCATGATTGGTCGCGCGGCATTAGGAAATCCATGGATGATGTACCAAACGGTAAAATATTTAGAATCGGGTGAATTAATGCCAGAACCGTCTGTGCGTGAGAAAATGGATGTATGTCTGTTGCACTTTGAACGACTTAAAGCATTAAAAGGTGAAAAAGTTGCTGTTCGTGAAATGCGAAAACATGCTTCTTGGTATTTAAAAGGAATTCGCGGTAACGGAAAAATCCGTAACGCTATTAATTTAGCGGAGACTGAGCAAGAGCTGCGTGCACTTCTGAATAATGTTGTAGAAGAACGTGATGAAGATGAGTTAGTGTTAGCTTAAGTCCGAGATCCGTAATACTATCAATAGGTGAGGCTATGTTAAAAGTGAATGGACTTTTAACATAGCCTTTCTTTTTTATAAGTAAGTACTATGTAATCTGTTCTAGTGTTACTCTTCTCAGGTGACTAGCTTTGGAATGACATTACGGTATCTCTCTATCTAGATACCGCCATTCACTTAACAGAATTATTAAATATTTCTATTTAATTCGAAACAGGTGAATCACAAAACGAAATACTGTACAATAGAAACATTATGGACTATTGTGCCGTTTTGGAGCGCAAAAACATTAAGGAGTGAAATACGTGTCAAATATCGAAGAATTAAACGACCAACTTTTGGTGAGACGCCAGAAGATGACTGATATTCGCGAAAACGGTATGGACCCATTCGGTAGCCGTTTTGAGCGCACACATTTATCAAATGAAGTAGTTGCAGAAAATGACCAATTTGATAAAGAACAATTAGAAGAAAACCCTCGCGAAGTTGTAATCGCAGGACGTATCATGACTAAGCGCGGTAAAGGTAAAGCTGGTTTTGCGCATATCCAAGACTTAGCAGGTCAAATCCAAATTTATGTACGTAAAGATGCTATCGGTGAAGAAGCATATGAATTATTCAATAAAGCAGACCTTGGTGATATTGTAGGGGTAAAAGGAAACGTATTCCGCACACAAGTAGGAGAACTTTCTGTTAAAGCAACGGAATTCACGTTCTTAACAAAAGCATTACGTCCACTACCTGATAAATTCCACGGGTTAACAGATGTAGAACAACGTTACCGTCAACGTTATGTAGACTTAATGACGAATGAAGAGTCAAAGGCCACTTTCATTTTACGTTCTAAAATTATCCGTGCAATCCGTAACTACTTAGATAACAACGGTTATTTAGAAGTAGAAACACCAATGCTACACACAATTGCTGGTGGAGCAGCGGCTCGTCCGTTCATTACACACCACAACGCATTAGATATGGAGCTTTATATGCGTATTGCAATTGAGCTACATTTAAAACGTTTAATTGTTGGTGGTTTGGAAAAAGTATATGAAATCGGTCGTGTATTCCGTAACGAAGGAATTTCAACTCGTCACAACCCAGAATTTACGATGATTGAATTATATGAAGCGTATGCAGATTACAATGATATTATGGACTTAACAGAAAACCTTATCGCACACGTAGCTAAGGAAGTTTTAGGTTCTACGTCTGTACAATACGGCGAAGATACAATCGAGCTAGGTGTTGGCTGGAAACGTGTTCATATGGTAGATGCAGTTAAAGAAGCAACAGGTGTAGACTTCTGGGCTCCGATGACTGTCGAAGAGGCTCGTAAACATGCTGCTGAACACGGTGTAGAAATTAAAGATTCTCACGAAGTAGGGCATATTATTAATGAATTCTTCGAGCAAAAAATCGAAGAAACATTAGTTCAACCGACATTTGTTACAGGTCACCCAGTAGAAATTTCTCCATTAGCGAAGAAAAATCCTGAAGACCCACGCTTTACGGATCGTTTTGAGTTGTTCATCGTTCGTCGTGAACATGCAAATGCCTTCACGGAATTGAACGATCCTATCGATCAACGTGAGCGCTTTGAAGCACAAATGGCAGAAAAAGAAGCGGGTAATGATGAAGCCCACGAAATGGATAATGACTTCATTGAAGCATTAGAATTCGGTATGCCGCCAACTGGTGGTTTAGGTATCGGTATCGATCGTTTAGTTATGTTATTAACAAACTCTCCATCTATCCGTGACGTACTATTATTCCCAACAATGCGCCACACAACGAAATAATCTTTTAAAGAGCCCTGTAATAATTACAGGGCTCTTTACTTCTATATAAGTAGAGAGAGCGTGAAGATTATAAAAGTATGTGGGTGGAAGAGATTAATAAAATAAAAATATGAAATAAATTATAAAAAACTATTGCAATATAATTTACAAGGTGATATATTATTACTTGTCGCTGAAACGCGTCACACACTTTTAAAATACTTCTTTACTTATCAACTTCAGAGTGATAAAGTATAAAAGTTGCCGATTTGAAAGATTGAATGTCCCTTAAAACTTTTTAAAAAAGTTATTGACATTCGAAAAGAAAGTTGGTAAGATATAAGAGTTGTCATAAAGGACAGCGCGATGAACCTTGAAAACTGAACAAGCAACGTTAATGAAACAAGCTTCTTAAATGAAGCAAACAATAGATTTTAACTTTTAATTAAGTTAAATCGCTAGCAAAGCAAATGAGCTTTCAAACTACTTTTATGGAGAGTTTGATCCTGGCTCAGGACGAACGCTGGCGGCGTGCCTAATACATGCAAGTCGAGCGGATGATGAGAGAAGCTTGCTTCTCTCTGATTTAGCGGCGGACGGGTGAGTAACACGTGGGTAACCTACCTTATAGATTGGGATAACTCCGGGAAACCGGGGCTAATACCGAATAATACTTTTAAACACATGTTTGAAAGTTGAAAGACGGTTTCGGCTGTCACTATAAGATGGACCCGCGGCGCATTAGCTAGTTGGTGAGGTAACGGCTCACCAAGGCAACGATGCGTAGCCGACCTGAGAGGGTGATCGGCCACACTGGGACTGAGACACGGCCCAGACTCCTACGGGAGGCAGCAGTAGGGAATCTTCCACAATGGACGAAAGTCTGATGGAGCAACGCCGCGTGAGTGAAGAAGGATTTCGGTTCGTAAAACTCTGTTGCAAGGGAAGAACAAGTAGCGTAGTAACTGGCGCTACCTTGACGGTACCTTGTTAGAAAGCCACGGCTAACTACGTGCCAGCAGCCGCGGTAATACGTAGGTGGCAAGCGTTGTCCGGAATTATTGGGCGTAAAGCGCGCGCAGGTGGTTCCTTAAGTCTGATGTGAAAGCCCCCGGCTCAACCGGGGAGGGTCATTGGAAACTGGGGAACTTGAGTGCAGAAGAGGATAGTGGAATTCCAAGTGTAGCGGTGAAATGCGTAGAGATTTGGAGGAACACCAGTGGCGAAGGCGACTGTCTGGTCTGTAACTGACACTGAGGCGCGAAAGCGTGGGGAGCAAACAGGATTAGATACCCTGGTAGTCCACGCCGTAAACGATGAGTGCTAAGTGTTGGGGGGTTTCCGCCCCTCAGTGCTGCAGCTAACGCATTAAGCACTCCGCCTGGGGAGTACGGTCGCAAGACTGAAACTCAAAGGAATTGACGGGGGCCCGCACAAGCGGTGGAGCATGTGGTTTAATTCGAAGCAACGCGAAGAACCTTACCAGGTCTTGACATCCCGGTGACCACTATGGAGACATAGTTTCCCCTTCGGGGGCAACGGTGACAGGTGGTGCATGGTTGTCGTCAGCTCGTGTCGTGAGATGTTGGGTTAAGTCCCGCAACGAGCGCAACCCTTATTCTTAGTTGCCATCATTCAGTTGGGCACTCTAAGGAGACTGCCGGTGATAAACCGGAGGAAGGTGGGGATGACGTCAAATCATCATGCCCCTTATGACCTGGGCTACACACGTGCTACAATGGACGATACAAACGGTTGCCAACCCGCGAGGGGGAGCTAATCCGATAAAATCGTTCTCAGTTCGGATTGTAGGCTGCAACTCGCCTACATGAAGCCGGAATCGCTAGTAATCGCGGATCAGCATGCCGCGGTGAATACGTTCCCGGGCCTTGTACACACCGCCCGTCACACCACGAGAGTTTGTAACACCCGAAGTCGGTGAGGTAACCTTTATGGAGCCAGCCGCCGAAGGTGGGATAGATGATTGGGGTGAAGTCGTAACAAGGTAGCCGTATCGGAAGGTGCGGCTGGATCACCTCCTTTCTAAGGATTATTTCGGAATCATTCCCTTGGGGAATGAAACATTAACGTTTGCTGTTCAGTTTTGAAGGTTCATTCTTAATTGAATGAGATACTTCAAAACCTTGTTGGTTTAATTCATCTTGTATGATTGAACCGCATTTCGTTCTTTGAAAACTGGATAAAACGACATTGATAGCAATAAAACAAATTTCTATTTTATAGAAATGTAACAAGTCAAGCAATTGACGTGTAAACTTAAATCTTAGATTTTATCTAAGTGTTAACTTTTGGTTAAGTTAATAAGGGCGCACGGTGGATGCCTTGGCACTAGGAGTCGATGAAGGACGGCACTAACACCGATATGCCTCGGGGAGCTGTAAGTAAGCTTTGATCCGGGGATTTCCGAATGGGGGAACCCACTATCTTTAATCGGATAGTATCTACACGTGAATACATAGCGTGATGAGGACAGACGCAGGGAACTGAAACATCTAAGTACCTGCAGGAACAGAAAGAAAATTCGATTCCCTGAGTAGCGGCGAGCGAAACGGGAAGAGCCCAAACCAAAGAGCTTGCTCTTTGGGGTTGTAGGACACTCTATACGGAGTTACAAAAGAATGAGTTAGACGAAGCGACTTGGAAAGGTCCGCGAAACAAGGTAAAAGCCCTGTAGTCAAAAGTTCATTCCCTCCAGAGTGTATCCTGAGTACGGCGGAACACGTGAAATTCCGTCGGAATCCGGGAGGACCATCTCCCAAGGCTAAATACTACCTAGTGACCGATAGTGAACCAGTACCGTGAGGGAAAGGTGAAAAGCACCCCGGAAGGGGAGTGAAATAGATCCTGAAACCGTGTGCCTACAAGTAGTTAGAGCCCGTTAATGGGTGATAGCGTGCCTTTTGTAGAATGAACCGGCGAGTTACGATTACGTGCGAGGTTAAGTTGAGAAGACGGAGCCGCAGCGAAAGCGAGTCTGAATAGGGCGAATTAGTACGTGGTCGTAGACCCGAAACCAGGTGATCTACCCATGTCCAGGGTGAAGGTGAGGTAACACTCACTGGAGGCCCGAACCCACGCACGTTGAAAAGTGCGGGGATGAGGTGTGGGTAGCGGAGAAATTCCAATCGAACCTGGAGATAGCTGGTTCTCTCCGAAATAGCTTTAGGGCTAGCCTCGTGATTGAGAATACCGGAGGTAGAGCACTGTTTGGACTAGGGGGGCATCTCGCTTTACCGAATTCAGACAAACTCCGAATGCCGGATATTTATACACGGGAGTCAGACTGCGAGTGATAAGATCCGTAGTCAAGAGGGAAACAGCCCAGACCACCAGCTAAGGTCCCCAAGTAATCGTTAAGTGGAAAAGGATGTGGCGTTGCTTAGACAACCAGGATGTTGGCTTAGAAGCAGCCATCATTTAAAGAGTGCGTAATAGCTCACTGGTCGAGTGACGCTGCGCCGAAAATGTATCGGGGCTAAACGATTCACCGAAGCTGTGGATGCATACTTTGAGTATGCGTGGTAGGAGAGCGTTCTAATAGCGTTGAAGTCAGACCGGAAGGACTGGTGGAGCGATTAGAAGTGAGAATGCCGGTATGAGTAGCGAAACATGGGTGAGAATCCCATGCACCGTATGACTAAGGTTTCCTGAGGAAGGCTCGTCCGCTCAGGGTTAGTCGGGACCTAAGCCGAGGCCGATAGGCGTAGGCGATGGACAACAGGTTGATATTCCTGTACCACCTCCTCACCGTTTGAGAAATGGGGGGACGCAGTAGGATAGGGTAAGCACGCCGTTGGTTGCGCGTGTTCAAGCAGTAAGGCGTGTATGTAGGCAAATCCGCATACTATAACGTTGAGCTGTGATGACGAGCTCTTTAGAGCGAAGTTCCTGATTTCACACTGCCAAGAAAAGCCTCTATCGAGGTGAGAGGTGCCCGTACCGCAAACCGACACAGGTAGTCGAGGAGAGAATCCTAAGGTGTGCGAGAGAACTCTCGTTAAGGAACTCGGCAAAATGACCCCGTAACTTCGGGAGAAGGGGTGCTTCTTTGGGTGCATAGCCTAGAGAAGCCGCAGTGAATAGGCCCAGGCGACTGTTTAGCAAAAACACAGGTCTCTGCAAAACCGTAAGGTGACGTATAGGGGCTGACGCCTGCCCGGTGCTGGAAGGTTAAGAGGAGCGGTTAGCGCAAGCGAAGCTGTGAATTGAAGCCCCAGTAAACGGCGGCCGTAACTATAACGGTCCTAAGGTAGCGAAATTCCTTGTCGGGTAAGTTCCGACCCGCACGAAAGGCGTAACGATCTGGGCACTGTCTCAACGAGAGACTCGGTGAAATTATAGTACCTGTGAAGATGCAGGTTACCCGCGACAGGACGGAAAGACCCCGTGGAGCTTTACTGTAGCCTGATATTGAATTTTGGTACAACTTGTACAGGATAGGTAGGAGCCAGAGATCCCGGAGCGCCAGCTTCGGAGGAGGCGTCGGTGGGATACTACCCTGGTTGTATTGAACTTCTAACCCATGCCCCTTAGCGGG
>NZ_CP150204.1:117500-207500 GCF_037969735.1 Solibacillus sp. FSL W8-0372
CGAGTGACGCTGCGCCGAAAATGTATCGGGGCTAAACGATTCACCGAAGCTGTGGATGCATACTTTGAGTATGCGTGGTAGGAGAGCGTTCTAATAGCGTTGAAGTCAGACCGGAAGGACTGGTGGAGCGATTAGAAGTGAGAATGCCGGTATGAGTAGCGAAACATGGGTGAGAATCCCATGCACCGTATGACTAAGGTTTCCTGAGGAAGGCTCGTCCGCTCAGGGTTAGTCGGGACCTAAGCCGAGGCCGATAGGCGTAGGCGATGGACAACAGGTTGATATTCCTGTACCACCTCCTCACCGTTTGAGAAATGGGGGGACGCAGTAGGATAGGGTAAGCACGCCGTTGGTTGCGCGTGTTCAAGCAGTAAGGCGTGTATGTAGGCAAATCCGCATACTATAACGTTGAGCTGTGATGACGAGCTCTTTAGAGCGAAGTTCCTGATTTCACACTGCCAAGAAAAGCCTCTATCGAGGTGAGAGGTGCCCGTACCGCAAACCGACACAGGTAGTCGAGGAGAGAATCCTAAGGTGTGCGAGAGAACTCTCGTTAAGGAACTCGGCAAAATGACCCCGTAACTTCGGGAGAAGGGGTGCTTCTTTGGGTGCATAGCCTAGAGAAGCCGCAGTGAATAGGCCCAGGCGACTGTTTAGCAAAAACACAGGTCTCTGCAAAACCGTAAGGTGACGTATAGGGGCTGACGCCTGCCCGGTGCTGGAAGGTTAAGAGGAGCGGTTAGCGCAAGCGAAGCTGTGAATTGAAGCCCCAGTAAACGGCGGCCGTAACTATAACGGTCCTAAGGTAGCGAAATTCCTTGTCGGGTAAGTTCCGACCCGCACGAAAGGCGTAACGATCTGGGCACTGTCTCAACGAGAGACTCGGTGAAATTATAGTACCTGTGAAGATGCAGGTTACCCGCGACAGGACGGAAAGACCCCGTGGAGCTTTACTGTAGCCTGATATTGAATTTTGGTACAACTTGTACAGGATAGGTAGGAGCCAGAGATCCCGGAGCGCCAGCTTCGGAGGAGGCGTCGGTGGGATACTACCCTGGTTGTATTGAACTTCTAACCCATGCCCCTTAGCGGGGTAGGAGACAGTGTCAGGCGGACAGTTTGACTGGGGCGGTCGCCTCCTAAAGAGTAACGGAGGCGCCCAAAGGTTCCCTCAGAATGGTTGGAAATCATTCGAAGAGTGTAAAGGCATAAGGGAGCTTGACTGCGAGACCTACAAGTCGAGCAGGGTCGAAAGACGGGCTTAGTGATCCGGTGGTTCCGCATGGAAGGGCCATCGCTCAACGGATAAAAGCTACCCCGGGGATAACAGGCTTATCTCCCCCAAGAGTCCACATCGACGGGGAGGTTTGGCACCTCGATGTCGGCTCATCGCATCCTGGGGCTGTAGTCGGTCCCAAGGGTTGGGCTGTTCGCCCATTAAAGCGGTACGCGAGCTGGGTTCAGAACGTCGTGAGACAGTTCGGTCCCTATCCGTCGTGGGCGTAGGAAATTTGAGAGGAGCTGTCCTTAGTACGAGAGGACCGGGATGGACACACCGCTGGTGTACCAGTTGTCTTGCCAAAGGCATCGCTGGGTAGCTATGTGTGGACGGGATAAGTGCTGAAAGCATCTAAGCATGAAGCCCCCCTCAAGATGAGATTTCCCATTACGCAAGTAAGTAAGACCCCTGAAAGACGATCAGGTAGATAGGTTCGAGGTGGAAGTGCGGTGACGCATGTAGCTGACGAATACTAATCGGTCGAGGACTTAACCACATTTTATTGCACAACTCAATGAAACGTTTATCCAGTTTTGAAAGAACGATTCTTTCTACAGGTTTCGTAAGAAGCCCTATAGTGAAGTGATGATGGCAAAGAGGTCACACCCGTTCCCATACCGAACACGGAAGTTAAGCTCTTTAGCGCCGATGGTAGTTGGGGGCTTCCCCCTGTGAGAGTAGGACGTCGCTTCGCACACGAAAAAAACCACTGAGAAATCAGTGGTTTTTTTATGTCTAATTCCCCCTATTTGAAGATGTTAAAATTCCAAAACCTCCCGTAAATTATTAATGTAAGATTGACTTACTGGTAATTCTGTCCCCTCACTTAGCTGAACAATAAAGTTGGAAGTTAAATCCCGTGAGATTTTCTTTATATAGTAAATATTAATAATACAAGATCGATGAATGCGGATAAAGTTGGACGGCAACCTTGTCTGTAATTCTTTCAATGTGACAGCCGTTTTATATTGTTCACCTTGAGAATAAAACCAAGTTCGTTTTTGAAGGCTTTCAATATGTGAAATTTGATCAATAGGAATAGGCATCCAGTCTTCTACTTGCTTGCCTGTTAAAAATTTGTAAGTATCCGGTTTCTTAATTGTAAAAAGGGGAGGAAGGACAACAATTAAAGCCCCTTGCTCTCCGTTTACAAGGATGGGATAACCGATTGCATAATAAGGTGTCTCAAAAAGTGTACTTTCCATGACTGCATCTGTTTTTTGTCCTGTCTGGAGAACTTGGAAAGCAATACTGTCTTCTGGAACAGCAGAGCCTACCTTTAATGTGAATTGGTGATGACCCGTACTAAAATAAATATAAGTGTTATTTACTGCTATTGCTATCGATGCTTCTGCTGGAATCCAGTCTTCTAAAATAGTTTTGTACTGATTAAAAATATCTTTTTCGACATCAATTTTTTGTAATGACAAGGTAAATCCACTCCTTCTGTATTATTGCCTAAATATGTTTCGTCCTTTAAATAAGACAACTCATCCTTAATTAAACATAATTTGTCAGAAAATAATGAAAAGTAAATCGTTCTGTTATACATTATATTACAGCAAGATGTTCTGTTATGGAACAGGGGATAGCAAATTTTCCTAACAGAATTTTCATACACAATGGGGAAGGTGGAAATTTATCATGTCAACACGTCAAGAAAGAATTGAAGCTTTACAAAAAGAATGGGCAGAAAATAAACGCTGGGAGGGAATTGAGCGTGGCTATACAGCTGAAGAGGTTGTAAAGTTACAAGGTTCATTCATCCAAGAGCAAACATTAGCAAAGCGTGGAGCTGCTCGTTTATGGAATTCATTACATGAAGAGCCGTTTATCAATGCTTTAGGTGCTTTAACGGGGAATCAGGCAGTACAGCAAGTAAAGGCAGGTTTAAAAGCAATCTACTTATCGGGGTGGCAAGTAGCGGCTGATGCGAACCTTTCTGGACAAATGTATCCGGACCAATCTTTATATCCAGCAAACTCTGTACCAGCAGTAGTAAAGCGCATTAATCAAGCTTTACAACGTGCTGATCAAATTGATCATGCTGAAGGTCGCGATGATGGCTTCGACTGGTTTGCACCAATTGTGGCTGATGCTGAAGCAGGCTTTGGTGGTCCATTAAACGTATTTGAGTTAGTTAAAGGGATGATTGAAGCTGGTGCAGCTGGTGTCCATTTAGAAGACCAATTAGCTTCTGAGAAAAAGTGTGGTCACTTAGGTGGTAAAGTATTATTACCTACTCAAAACGCAGTACGCAACTTAATTGCTGCACGTCTTGCTGCGGATGTTGCGGGTGTTGATACAATCTTAATCGCTCGTACTGATGCTGACGCTGCTGACATGGTAACGTCTGATATTGACCCACGCGATGCAGAATTCTTAACAGGTGAACGTACTCCAGAAGGATTCTACCGTACAAAACCAGGTATTAAGCAAGCAATTGCTCGTGGTTTAGCTTATGCACCATATGCAGACTTAATTTGGTGTGAGACATCTCACCCATCTTTAGAAGAAGCTCGTGAGTTTGCTGCTGCAATTCACGCTGAATTCCCAGGGAAAATGTTAGCGTACAACTGCTCGCCATCATTCAACTGGAAAGCTAAATTATCAGATGAGGAAATTGCAGAGTACCAACGTGAATTAGGGAAGCTTGGCTACAAGTTCCAATTCATCACACTTGCAGGTTTCCACAGCTTAAACTTTGGTATGTTCGAGCTTGCGCATGACTACAAAGACAATGGAATGGCTGCTTACTCTAAGCTACAACAAGCTGAGTTTGCTGCAGAGTCTAAAGGTTATACTGCAACTCGTCACCAACGTGAAGTAGGTACTGGTTACTTTGATGAAGTATCACAAACAATTTCAGGCGGTACATCATCGACAACTGCTATGTCTGGTTCTACTGAGACTGAGCAATTTGCTTAATAAGGTATAGACTTTTTAAAAGGGTAGGATTATGAAAATAATTCATAAACGGGGAACTGCTCTATAAATAATAATTTATCTCTTTTTACCCGCTCTTCCTATTCAAAGTGTTATCGGGGATATAGCACTTAGTAGATAACCGCTATGCAAAAGGGCGATTTCGAAAGCAATACGAAGGTTGGGGAAAAGAGATAGGATTTTGGATTTTGAACTTGAACATTTTAACTACGATACAATCTAAATCGAATTGGACCGCGGTTTAGAATGGGATTGCCTCCCATAAATAGAAGCAAACTTAGGGGTTTTGTATAAATGGAAATATGTCTTTCTAGCTTGGATGGGGCTGGAAAGGCATTTTCCATTTTAGTAGATAGGCGTTTATTTGAGGAGCTTTTAATTACTAACTAATAGGGGAGCCGTTTATATGAAAAATAAAGAACTATTACTTGTACCTGGACCAACACCTGTAATGGATGAAATTTATGATGCGTTGGCAAGTGAAACGAGAGGACATACAGATCCTCGTTTTGTGGAAATATTTAAAAATGCAATTACGAATACGAAAAAGCTTTTTAATACTGATGGAGAGGTGTATGTAGTAGCGGGCTCTGGTACATTGGCAATGGAAATGGCTATTGTAAACACTGTTGCTAAAGGTGAACGTCTTTTAGTCATTAGCCATGGCTATTTTGGTGATCGTTTTACACCACTGGCAAAGGCATTTGGTATTGAAGTCGACGTGCTACAGTCTACGTGGGGGGAACGTGTGGATGCGCAACTTGTTGAAGAAGCGGTAAAAGCAAAGTCATATAAGGCAGTCACGATTACACATGCAGATACATCAACAGGTGTTGCTTCCGATTTAGATACGCTTATTCCAATTATTAAAGCATCGGGTGCGCTTGTAATTGTGGATGGTGTCGTAGCGACGGCAGCGCTTCAAGAGGATATGGGCAAATCGTATGGGGAGGAAGATTATAAGATTGATATCGTCTTAACAGGTTCACAAAAAGCGATTGGTATTCCACCAGGTCTTGCAATCGTTGCCTTTAGTCAACAGGCTTTGGCCGCCCGTGAACAAATTGGGACAGTTCCTGCGTATTATGCGGATATACATAACTGGCGCAATATTATGGAAAACCCAGCGATGTATTTTGCGACACCACCAGTAAATTTAATTTATGCATATGATGTTGCATTGCAAATTGTATTGGAAGAAGGCATGGAAAAGCGCGAAGCTCGACATATTGCCTATGGAAAAGCGGTGCGTACAGCGTTACGTTCATATGGCATGACACCACTTGCAGAGGAAGAAGTAGCGGCACCGACATTAAGCTGCATTTTATATCCTGAAGGGGTGGATGACGGGAAGTTTCGTGCAAGCCTGGCAAGTCGAGGCGTTATTGTAGCAGGCTCGTTAGCTCATTTGGCTGGAAAAGCATTCCGTATGGGACATATGGGTAATGCGACTTCCGAGATGCTACAGCAGGCCATTATTGCGATCGGTGAAGCATTGCAAGAACAGAATATAGAAGTAAATATCGAAGAAGCGAAAAAGGTGTTCTCACAGCAAATTGAACAGGCAACAGTAAAAAGTTAAGTTTATAGAAGAAAGAGGGGGCTAAAGAGTAATTTTAGCTCCCTTTTTATGATGAAGTCAGAATGATGGCTCACTCATACTTTGTTCCATCGACTGTTTTAACCAGCGTGTTGCTTCTGTATAGTCTTGTGTTACGCCAAGTCCTTTTTTATAGAGCATTCCAAGTTGGAACTGGGCTTTAGTATGTCCTTGCAAAGCGGCGAGGCGATAACATTTAGCGGCTTCTTGATAATCTCTCGTTATTCCTTCGCCATTTGCATACATTTGGCCCAATTGAAATTGTGCTTTTGGATACCCCTTTTGTGCGGCTTGTTGAATCCATTTAAATGCCTCGGTGTAATCCTGCTTTGTCCCAAGTCCTTTATCAAACAGATTGCCGAGCTGATATTGTGCATGGAGATGTCCTTGTTCTGCTGCGGAGCGGTAACAGCGGCGGGCTTCATCATAATTGACAGAAGTACCGAGTCCTTTTTCGTAAAGTAATCCAAGCTGGTATTCAGCTTCCGCCTCATTTTTGCTAACAGCTGCGTAAAACCATTTAAGTGCCTCTTGATAATTCGGTAAATGGTGTTCATCACCAAGGTAAAAAAGCCCAAGCTGAATCTGTGCTTTTGCATGGTTCTGAATAGCTGCACGTTTCAACCATTTTACTGCTGTTTCTGTAGCACCGGTTTCTAAATAAAGCATACCTAAATCATAGTTTGCACTAATATGTTCGTTTGAGGCAGCTTTTAGTAACCATTCCAGGGCACTTATTTGGGCAAGCGTTGTATTTTGTTGCTTATAAATAAGGCCGAGAGTATATTGGGCATTTGTATGGCCGTTATTTGCCGCGAGTGTCAACCATTTAATCGCCTCTTCTTCACTTTGACCGATGCCTTGACCTGATTTATAAAGTAATGCGAGTTGGAATTGAGCATTCGTATGGTTTTGAATAGCGGCCGATAGATACCAGCAAGCTGCATCGTTATAGGAAAGTTTGACACCATCACCTTTTGTATATAAATAGCCTAGGTTATATTGCGCACTAGCATCTCCTATTTTAGCTGCCTGTAAAAAAAGGTCCGCAGCCTTTTCGTAATTTTGTTCTACGCCCTGTCCCTTATGATATAAGAAACCGAGATTATTCATGGCGCTTGTATTTCCTTGCTGGACCGCTTTTTTATACCATTTTGCAGCTGTTTCATAATTTTGCTGAACACCAGTCCCCTGATTGTATAGCGAACCGAGATTATACTGGGCATCTGCATTTCCTGCGTTTGCAGCTAGTTCATATAATTCAGCGGATTTTTTTTCATCCTGTTCAATACCTTGCCCGAGCTGATACAAGATGCCAAGTGCATACAGCGCGTTGCTATCCTTCTTTTCAGCAGCTAAAGAATACCATTTTGCCGCTTCTTTTAAATTGCGAGGGACACCTTTGCCATGATTGTATAAAACGCCGAGATTGTATTGTGCAATGGTATTGCCTTTTTCTGCAGCAATTAAAAACCATTTAGCGGCCGCTTCATAGTCATAGGCCGGCAAATCTAACTTCCCGAAAGAAGTGGGAGTGAGACTTTCGATTTCGAATGGTACTGATAACTTTTCTTTTGTAAGCAACTGTTTTGTGTACCAGCTAGTTAAATCCATTAAATAATCCAGTACAATTTTTGCAGCCTTCGTATCGATCAAATCATTTGCCTGGGCTTCGGTCATTTTCAGAATTAAATTCATGAGCAAATACATGCGGCGCGGTTTTATTTTTTCGATAAAGTGTTTATTGTTCAGGAGGGTACGTAGTTCGCTTACTGTTCCGTCCTTCTGCATCTCCTTTGCATATAAATCCCGTACGATCATGCGGAGCGCAATATTAGATTTCTTTAAAGAGAGCATAGGGTTGGAAATGGTGTAACGGGCAGAACCCTGCAGTGCTTCCGCTAAAGGGCGATGTGTTTCCGGAATTGAATTAACAACCTTTGTAAGTAAGTCACGATTTACCATAAATATTCACTCCCTTCAATAACACTAAGTAATCTTTTTATCGGAGAGGAAGATTAAAAGTGAATAGGAAGCATTTATAACACCAATAATATAGAAAATATTGTATGATAATTGGAAAATAGCTGGATGGGTGGTAGGGACAGTATGAAACGGATTATAGATAAATCGCAAAAAAGGGAAAAAGCAGATTTCATTATTCAACATGCACAAATAGCAGATGTATTTAATCTTCGCTGGCGACAGGGGGACGTCGTAGTAGCTGATGGGAAAATCATTGCCATCTCCGAACCAGGTGAATTTGAAGCGGATGAAATTATTGATGCAAGTGGAAAGTATATTGTGCCGGGTTTTATTGATGCCCATATACATATCGAGTCTTCCATGCTGGCGCCGAAGCAATTTAACCGGATTATACTTCCTCATGGTGTGACGGCTGTCGTAACAGATCCGCACGAAATTGCCAATGTTGCTGGAAAAGCAGGGCTGGAATTTATGTTGAGGGATATAGAAGATGTCGAAATGGATATTTATTATATGCTGCCATCCAGTGTGCCAGGGACATCCTTTGAAAATGCAGGGGCAGTATTAACAGCAAAAGATTTAGCGGAGTTTGTCCATCATGAGAGTGTGTTAGGGCTGGCAGAAGTAATGGACTTTCCGGCTGTGCTAAACGGTGAGGAAGGGATGCTTTCAAAGCTTAAGCTTGCGCAAGATGCTGGGATGATTATAGATGGGCATGGTGCAGGTTTAACTAGTGCACAAATTCGTGGATACCGTGCTGCAGGGATTGCTACAGATCATGAATGTGTAACAGCAGAAGAGGCGTTAGATCGTGTAGAGCAAGGGATGTATGTGTTTATTCGCGAAGGTTCTGCTGCTAAAAATTTAAAAGCAATCTTACCTGCTGTGACGGTTGCTAATGCGCGGCGATTTGCATTTTGCACCGATGATAAACATTTGGATGAGCTCATGGAACAAGGGAGCATAAACTATGCTGTTGCTCTTGCCATTGAAGAAGGCATGGATCCATTACTTGCAATTCAGCTGGCATCATTAAATGCTGCAGAATGTTACCGCTTAAATAATAAAGGGGCAATCGCTACAGGTTTTGACGCGGACTTTTTATTAGTAGATAACCTGCAGACGATGAAAGCTTTAGCTGTATGGAAGGACGGCAAGAAGGTTGCTGAATATGGCAAAATGCTTACTCCGGCTCCGGAAAAATCTATTATTGAAACGTCTATTTTACATTCAATGCATTTACCAAAGTTAACGAAAGAGGATTTACGCTTGTCGTTTAAAGGAAATCGGGCAAATGTAATGCAAATCGTTCCCAATCAATTAATTACGAAGCGGATTGAAGCGAATGTCGATGTAGTGAATGGGGAATTTATTCCTTCTGTTAAAAAGGATTTACTGAAGCTTGCGGTTGTGGAGCGCCATCATCATTTAGGAACAAAGGCAGTGGCCATTGTAAAGGGTATCGGTATACAGAGCGGGGCGGTAGCAACAACGATTGCCCATGATTCTCATAATGCGATTGTCGTTGGGACAAATGATGAAGATATGCTTGTAGCACTCAATGCACTTCAGGAAATGCAAGGTGGGTTGGTCATATTAAATGAAGGCGAGATCATTGCTTCGTTGATTTTACCTATTGGGGGTCTTATGACGGATTGTTCAGCAGAAGAAGCAAAATTGGAACTTCAAAAATTACATGAAGCACTTCATATTATTCATCCTACACTTGATTATCATTTGTTTTTAACTTTGTCCTTTTTAGCATTGCCGGTCATTCCGGATATTAAGCTAACTGATACGGGCTTGTTCGATGTGACAGCGTTTAAGCATATTCCGGTAGAAATAACTGACGGTGGGGAATCTCATTGAATTTTCCAGCATTAACCGATAGAATTTAGAGAATATCTCTATTTCTAAGGAGCATGCAAAATGAATCGAGTCATAGTTGTTATACCAGCGTTGAACCCGTTACCCGCAGTTGTAGACTTTGTTCGGAAATTACAGGCACTGCCTCTTGCAGGCATTATTGTTATCAATGATGGCAGTGATAAAAGATATAACAGTACATTTGAGCAATTAAAGCAGGAAAACTGCATTGTTTTAACGCATGAAAAGAATTTAGGAAAAGGTCGTTCGCTGAAAACGGGGATGGAATACATATTAAAATCTGCAGAACGGCCAAAAGGTATTATTACAGTAGGTGCACATGGTCAGCATTCTGTATTGGATGTAGAGCAAGTGCTTTCAAGTACAAAGATTTTCTCGGATGGGATTATACTAGGTGTTCGCGATTTTAAAGCTTCAGACTATCCTTTTTTAAGTAAACTTCAAAACCGTGCGAATTCGATATTGTTTGAGCTATTTATACATAAACGTCTACTCGACATTCAGACTGGTTTACGTTTTATTCCGAGGGAGCATTTATCTTGGCTGTCAAAAGTAAAAGGGGAGTCCTTTAACTATGACACGAATATGCTCATTGAAGCGATTAAACGAAATGTCCCTTTATATGAAGTACCTATCGGTTATGCCAAACTCCGGAAAAACTCGATAACTTATTATGACGAAGTATTGGATCCGACGAAAATTTTCCAGCAACTTTGGTTAAACTTTCTTCGTAAAGGCAAAATGCCAAAAGAATTATCTTCAAAGCGGAAACGTAAATGATTACAAACAGCAAAATTAAGGGAATATATAGGGAGAATGGAGGAGAGAAATAATGGCTGAACAATTTAATTTTGATAAAATGATCGATGGTCAGGAAGAACACTATTCAGAAAATAAATTCCTCAATAAATTTAAAAAATTCGGTGGCGGTTTAGGCTATAAAGCAATGCATGCAGCAGCTACACTTTTTGTGGCATTACGTAGCCCGGATATGTCGAAAGCGAATAAACTGATTGTTCTGGGGGCGCTCGGTTATTTCATTTTTCCGATTGATTTAATTGTCGACTTTTTACCGCTAGTTGGTTTGACGGATGATGCGTTTATTATTTTAACTGCGCTTGGAAAAGTGTATCTATCTATTACTGATGAAATGAAGTTGGAAGCGAAGCAAATGATTGATTCGAAATTTGAGGCGCAGTAAGTAAAAAGAGGTCAAGGCGATTTTCATCGTACTTGACCTCTTTGTTTTTAGTTGATATAGAGGGTCCCGTTAATTTCCCGTAAGCCTCGATTGAAAATAGATTCTATTGGTTTTTCTTCACATAGTTTTACAGTTAGATTTGGATGCGTTTGTTCAAGTTGTGTGATGACTCCATTCATTATGCTCGGATTGTTTTTCAATACACCGCCATTTAAGAACAGTGTATGCACTTCATTTGCATAGCCGGCATTTTTTAACGTTGTTGCTGCTAGTAATACAAGTTCGTCCACCGCTTTAAGCATAATTTTATGGGCAACTGCATCGTCCATGTCCACCGCCTGCTGTAAATAGGAACCTAAGCTTGCTAACCGTGCATTCGTATAATCCGGGGAATAGATTAAGTTAAACAGTTCATCCGTACTGTTTACGTGATGGCCTTTTAAAACAAGCTCTGTTAATGCAGTCGGCTTATTGCGACCGTCTGCAGCGCGGAAAATGGCCTTGGCGATATGCTTACCTATCCAGTAGCCACTACCTTCATCCCCAACGCGATGACCCCAACCTCCTGCACGGATAATTCTGTTATTCATATAGCTATAGCATATGGCTCCAGTCCCTGAAATGAGTAAACTCACATCATGATGACCTAATCCTTTTAATGTCGCTTCCACATCATTTTCAATAATAACGTGACCAAAAGTGAATGGACAGCGTGCGATACTTTCTTCAATAATTTCTTCGATAATTTTTTTATCTTGATCCGTATCAACCCCAGAAATGGCAAATACCGCCACATCGATAAATAGACTCGGTAAATGGGCTGCTGCACTTCTTAGTAATCCTGTATATACATGTTGTACATGTTCAATTCCTGCCGCTTGATAATTCGAGCTAGTAGAGGTTGCGGAAAATAACTCGCGTCCCTCTGACGAACGAATTGTCATAACCGTTTTTGTTGCGCCACCGTCAACAGCTAAAATAAATTGTTCATTCATTAGTCGTCCACCCCTTTAAAAATTTATCTAATTGCTCTTCTGCCTGTAAAATTGATTCTGTTTTTTCCCGTAGCCAGTTTTCAAGCGGTACAGAGTCATCCTGCGCCTGTACAAGTGACTTTCTCATCGTCACAGGGGCAGGACCCCCTTTCAAAGTGCGGATATTGACGAAGTATTCAGGTTGAATGGCTTGATAAAAGGCAATTTCATTTATTTGGAGAGGCTTCCCTGTAATTTCAAGGCATTTCTCATTTGCTAAGTCCCACGTTAGGCTTGCAAGCGATTCTTCATTATTTGCTATAAGCTCTCGCACACAAAGACTTACAATTTTATGGGATTGGCGGAATGAAATATTTTCTGAACGAACAAGAGAATCCGCAAGCTCTGTTACGTTGGCAAAACTGTTTTGCGCACGCTTTAGCAGATTTTCTTTGTTTACATCCATTGTCACAATCAAGCTTCCAAACAACTTATAAATTCCGACTAAACGGTCAATTGCCCGCCATAAATAGGGCTGCATATCATCCTCTGTATCAACGATGTCTCCAAAGGGTGTATTATGAACCATTTGTAAAACCGTACTTGCATCCCCTACAACAGAAGATAGTAGGGAACGTGTATGCTCAATAGAAACAGGATTTCGCTTTTGAGGCATTATTGAACTGATCTGTACATATGGGCTCGCAAGCTTAAAAGCATTAAACTCCTGTGTTGCCCACAATAAAAAGTCTTGTGATGTACGCCCTAAGTTTAAAGCGGCAAGTTGTACAGTGCTGGCTGCTTCGGCAATATAGTCAGCGCCAGCAACGGCATCCCATGCATTTTCAATTAAATCATCGAAGGCAAGAAGCTCCTGCACCCGTTCGCGGCTAATAGGGAAGCCCGTTGTTGTTAAAGCGGCAGCGCCCATGCTACTGCGGTTAATGTTCTCGTAGGCAGCCTGCATCCGTTTATAGTCACGAGTCAATTGGTCAATAACCGCTTTTAAATAGTGGGCAAACGTTGTCGGCTGTGCTTGCTGGGTATGTGTATAGCCAATCATGATCGTTTCTACATGTTCCTCGGCAAACAGAATTAAAGAATGGCGTAAATTTATAAGCTCCTGCATAAGGGTCAGCATCTTTTTGCGTAATGTCATGCGATAAATAGCAATTCCCATATCGTTTCGACTGCGGCCAATATGTAAATTTCCTGAAATATCGCCACCTAGTTCGATTAATTTATTTTCAATACGGAAAAATAAATCTTCAAACTGTGGGTTATAATCGCGTGTTTTGTAATATTCCAGGTCTAATTTCTGTATGGCTTGCCCAATTCGGCGTGCTTCATCTGCGGTTACTAGTTCCTGCTCCTCTAACATTTTCAAGTGTGCAATATGAATTTGAAGCATTGCATCTAAAAAGTGCTTACGTGCTTCGTCATACGCAGGCTGTAGAACCATTTGACGATAACTGTTGGAAGGAAATAAAATACCTTCTTTCTCATTTACTAGATCGCGGAAATTTTGAAAAAACATGATGAATGGGCCTCCAATCAAATGATAGAAACTACTAAGTAATACTTTTATTCTACAATTGTTGGAAAATTTAATCAATTATAATAATTAAAGAGAAAAAGTATTCTGGCCTACAATCTAAATAGAAATACTACTTCATTAAATATGGTTAAATTATCTAATAATTATTTAAAATCTTCTAATATATGTATAAAAGTTTTAATAAAGACCTGATTTTCTAAAATCTATTTCAGTTGTTCAAATAAGTGATGGAAACTTTCTATAAAAGGGTACAGATGTTCTAATATCACCGGAGAAGTTTCTAATATCTACAACATTTGTTCAAATAAAATTAAAGCTCTGCAACTAAAAAAGCTGCTGCCTGTAAAAATACAGACAACAGCTCTTTTAAATGGAGTTCGTTTCATTGTTCTTCTTTTCTATTGCACGCATTTTCTTTGCAGTAAAATAGGAAGGCAATACCATGCCGAATAAAACGAGAATAATTCCGCCAACTTGAATCATCGTTAAGCTTTCATTTAATACAATGACGGATACGATAATGGCTACCGGCAGTTCCATCGCACTTAAAATTGAAACGAGTGCTCCGCCAACTTTAGGTGCAGCAATCGAGAATAATAAAATAGGTAAAATAATACCGAATAAACCAAGTGCCATCCCAAACTTCCATAGTCCGGTACCTAATTGCCCGTTCCAGATAATTTCAGGTGTTAAAAAGATTGAAATAACAAGGAGCGCAATAACGGATAAAATAAATGTTCTACCAACCATTGTCACACCCTCAACTTTACGGGCATTAATCTGTAGAAAGGCGGCAAAAGTAAAAGCAGCTGCTAAGCCTAGTGCCCATCCTTGCCAAGCAATTTGGGACAAATCTACATCGATAATACCAGCGGCTAAAATCGTTCCCGCAAGTAAGAAGGCTAAAGAGAATAGCTCAATACGGCTCGGTAATCGTCTACTTACGAAGCAATTCATAAAGAGTCCAATCCAAGTAAATTGGAAAAGCATGACGACCGCTAGTGAGGCCGGTAAATAATTTAGCGATTGACCGTAGACAATTCCTGTAAGGGCAGTAAATATACCGGCAAAGATTAGGGTCACTGCACCGGACTTTGTAATGTTCGGTAATGTTCGCTGTGTTAAAATAAATAATAAAAGGGCCATTAAAAAGCCGAAAAAGTATTGGCTAGTGACAGCTTCTGCTGTTGTATAGCCATGCTGCATGGCAACTTTTACTATAGTAGATAGTACGCCATAACTGCTTGCCGCAATAACAACAAGCAGTGAGTAAATCCAATTTTGTTTCATTGTGTTTCTTCCTATTCTATAGCGATTTCACCATATGATGAAATGGTTCGTTAATAATTGTCCAGCTTTCGGTTGTAGAGTAGCCCATCCGTTCATATAAGCGTCTAGCATCAATCTTCTCCAATTCCACATTTAAAGAAATTTTGCTGTAGCCTAATTGCTTACCCTTTTGTTCAGCAAACTGCAAAAGGCGCGTTCCAATACCAAGACCGCGTGCATCTTTAGAAACACAAATTGTATCAATATAATATTCATCCATATGAGCCTCAACATCTAACGTAATAGGGATGCCTTTTTCAGCTAGCTGTGCTTCCAGTTGACTATCCAGCTTTTTCCCAAGATGTCCGTCATATAACACGACAATCCCCAATATTTCGTCATTTCTCTCAGCTACGTATGTATTTAAATAGCTATGTCGATTCGTTGTTTCTGTAACTAACTGTTCTAAAGATGCTAATATTTTTTGAGGGACGTCTTGTCCAGTCAAATTATTTGCAATGTCGCCAATAGCGTCATAAATTAAAGGGGCAATAGCAGCGGCATCTTTTATTTCCGCATTTCGAATAATAATCGTCATCAAAATCCTCTCCTTACCGAAACACAGTATAACAGAAATAAATATAGTAAGCGAAAAAACGATTAGTGTCAGAATAGTATAAAGTTTTATAAATCGTTCTTTTCTATGGTAAATTAGTAAGAACATAAAACGTCGGAGGTTAGACAATTAATGAGTCAATTAGACAAAGAATTCATCTTAGTTTATGGAGATGCATTCGTTGATTATATTGCAAATGACAAAACGAATACGTCATTCACGAAGTTTTTGGGTGGCGCAACAATCAATGTAGCCGCGGGAATTAGTCGAATTGGTGCTCCGTCAGCCCTTATTACCATTACAGGGGATGACGAAACATCGGAATTTTGTCGCCAGGAGATCTCAAAAGAAGGCGTCAATTTAGATTTTGCAGTATTTGATGCGAAAAAGCGTGTAAGTGGAGTATACGTGCATTTAACAGAAAACTGTGAGCGAGTATTTAAAGATTATGTCGATGAGACGCCGAATTTACAAGTAACACCTGAGCAATTGAATGAGGAAGCTTTCAAGCGTGCTTCTATTTTAAATGTATGTTCAGGAACAATGTTTGAAGAAACAGCTTTAAAAACGACACGTGCTGCTGTAGAAATGGCTAAGGATAAAGGAGCGATTATCGCTATCGATGCGAATATTCGTCCATTACGTTGGGAATCCGAAGAAATTTGCCGCGAAACGGTTGCATCATTTTTTGAAGATGCCGACATTTTAAAGCTGACAGATGAAGAGTTGTTTTTCTTAACAGAAACAACAACAATTGAAGAAGGCTTACAAAAGCTGGACGAGCTATTAGTACCGATTGTTTTAATTACAGTAGGTGCTGACGGTGCCTATGCTGTACTCAATGGTGAAGTTACACATGTCCCTGTTGATCGCGTTGTTCCAGTAGACACAACAGGTGCTGGAGATGCATTTATGGCCGGTGTCCTACGCTATGTACATTTCAATGGACTGCCAACAGTGAAAGAGGATTTAGTAGACTGTGTGGCATTTGGTAATAAGCTAGGCGCAATGGCTGCAACAAAGGCGGGTGCATTAACTGCACTGCCAAACTATGAAGATATAAAACATTTAATTAAATAGTAGAAAATATGCAGGGTGTCTAGCTAGTGGACAGCCTGTTTTTTTTGTTGTGAAGAAACCATTAGTTGACAAAATCATTAAATTGAAACAATTAGTCGCTATAAAAACGTATCATTTCTTCTTATAATTAGGTTAAGAGGTGAAGGGATGGATAACTTTCAATTTGCGACCATTTTTATGAATAATCGAAAAAAATTAAATGTAACACAAGAGGATATTGCTCGTTTTATGGGGGTTTCCAGAGCAGCTGTGTCGAAATGGGAGAAAGGGCAAAGTTATCCCGACATATCAATATTGCCAAAGCTTGCAACATATTTTAACGTATCGATTGATGAATTGTTAGGGTATAAACCACAGTTGACGAATGAGCGGATTATGAATATGTATGAGGAGTTGGCTCGAAGATTTTCGAAAGAGCCGTTTGAAGATGTAAATAGGGATATTGAGTTACTCATTGAGGAATATTATTCTTGCTTTCCTTTTTTGCTGAAGATGGCGCAACTTTATGTGAATTATTTCAACAAGGCCGATGACAAAGAGCAGGTAACTAAAAAAATCCAAGGACTTTGCATCCGTGTAAAGGAGTTTAGTGGAGATTATAAACTGACAAATGAAGCAAATTTACTGGAGGCCCTTACGTATATTTTAAAAGGGGAGCCCCAACAAGTACTTGAGCTTTTAGGAGAAGATGCAATTATTCAGCTAGGGAATGAACAGTTAATCGCAACAGCCCAAATGATGCTCGGCAACACGGAGAAGGCGAAGGAAATTTTCCAGGTCAATATGTACCAGCAATTGTTATGTGTCATTTCAAATGCGAGTGAAGCATTAATGTTAGAAGCAGACAATGAGGCATATTTTGAACAATCCGTTCGCCGTATCGAAACAATGATCGAAACCTTTAATATTGGAAAATTAAATGCTCATACAGCACTCCTATTTTATATACGGGCTTCAAGCGGATATGCAGCACAAAATAATATAGAGCAGGCCCTTCGTTGTGTTGAGTGCTATGTGAAAATTTGTATGAAAATTAATTTCCCTCTTCAGCTTGTAGGCGATGATTATTTTTATTTACTGGACGGGTGGATTGCAAGGGAAGTAATGCTTAGTTCGCAAGCCCCCCGTGATGAGGAAACAATAAGACGGTCAATAATAGATGGTATCACCAATAATCCGATGTTAGCGAATGTCCAGCAAGATGTACGTTATAAAAATTTAATCGTTAATTTGAAGCATCATTTAAAATTAGAGGAGGAATTGTAAGATGGAAGCTTTATCAAATATTCCTTGGGGATTGATTGCCCCGCTATTAGTATTGCAGTTTGTGTTGGCGGCAGTAGCGATTGTTGATATTATTCGTATTCATGAAACCCGCGGACCAAAATGGTTTTGGATTATCGTGTCACTATTTGTTAATACGCTTGGGCCAATTGCGTATTTTCTTTTTGGACGTAAAAACCAATGATATGCATTGAAGTGGAAGGCTTAACAAAGCAGTTTGGCCCTAAAAAAGTAGTAGATGGCCTATCGTTTTCATTACCAATGCACACGTCTACAGCACTAATTGGTCCAAATGGTGCTGGGAAGACAACTGCGCTTTCGATGCTAGCCCATTTAATGGAGCCGACAAGTGGAAAAATTATTATGCCTAATATAAAAGATATGCGTAGTGCAATCGGCTTTTTGCCGCAATATCCACAATTCTATTCTTGGCTGACTGCACTGGAGTATATGGAAATGGTGGCGAGTTTAAGTAATCTTGATAAACGTACTTTAAAAAGTGAGTGCAAAAAGATGCTTTCGTTTGTTGGGTTAGAGGGCGCCATGAATAAGAAAACTGTCACTTTTTCAGGTGGAATGAAGCAACGGTTGGGTATTGCACAGGCACTTGTTCATAAGCCGAAACTTTTATTATTGGATGAACCGGTATCAGCACTGGATCCTGTAGGGCGTCGTGAAGTAATGAATTTGCTTAAGGAAGTGCAGGAGCAAACGACGATATTGTATTCGACACATATTTTAAATGATGCAGAGGAAATGACGGATCAACTATTGTTTTTACGTGACGGACAATTAGTAGAGCAAGGCTCATTGCAGCGAGTAAAGGAAAAATTTCAGGAGCCACGCTATAAAATTACGTTTTCTCATGAGAACGAAGCACAGCAGTTTACGGAACAAACGGCATTTCAAACTCAAAGGGCGAGAAATATTGTCTATGTTGAGATTTTGGAAGACCGTCCGACTATGCAGCAGCTTTTATACCAGCTTGCTGTTTCACCATGTGAAGTATTGAAGGTGGAAAGAGAGACAGCAAGCTTGGAAGAAATCTTTATGAAGGTGGCTGGCGAGAATGCAACAATTTAAAGCACTTTTTTTAAAGGAATGGCGTGAAAGTGTACGGAGCTTTAAATTAATATGGATACCGCTCGTATTTATACTGCTTGGAATTAGTGACCCAATAATGAATTACTTTATGGAAGATATTTTAAAAGCTGTCGGCAATATGCCAGAAGGGTTTATGTTGACGATGCCTGAATTACAGCCAGCCGACCTTTTAATGGCTTCGACGGGTCAGTTTCAGTCGATTGGTTTACTCGTCTTAATAGCAGCTTATATTGGTATATTCAGCCGGGAACGACAAAATGGCACGGCGACACTCATCTATGTTCGTCCTGTTTCTTTTACAGCAATGTACATGAGTAAATGGATGGTAGCAAGCATCATCGCTATGATTAGTGCGATTGCAGGCTATGCGGGGAGTATGTATTATACTGCATTGTTGTATGGTACTGTTGATTGGATGAAGTTCTTTGCGATGTTGGGGACGTATTGTCTATGGTTACTATTTGTTATGGCTGTAACTGTTGCAATGAGTGCGGCATTCAACACATCGATTGCAGCAGCCGTTACGATTGTAATTATATCGTTAGGTTTGTTCATCGATTCACTGTTTGGGGCTTTTTGGAGTTTAACACCATGGAAGCTTGCGAATTATGGAATAGCGCTTCTAACAGATAGTGTACTTTTGAAAACTTATTGGCTTACAGTACTTATGGTTGTGGGTCTGACGATTTTGTCCACTATTCTTGGTATAGTCATGAGCCGAAAAAATATGGGCCAACTAAAGATCTAATTATTCAGTAGAGACCGATGTTTAAATCGGTCTCTCTTTTTTATTTAAGGAGGAAAATATTATGAGGAAGGTGGACTGGCATTTTTGACGCTAATATAAAGTGAGCCGTTTTCTAAAACTTGAACATAATAAAGGTCTTCAACGGAATGATAGTTTTTCTTGGATAGTTTTTTAAGCAGCCATTCTTCTGTTAATTGGAGGTCATTTAAATTTTTTGTAATAATTTTCCCGTCTGATATGACCTCGGTTGGTAAATACTGTGGTGCAGGAGCTGAAACATTCACATCCTGTTTTGAAGCAGTGCGGGCAAGTGGTTTTTTCAGCACACTTAATTCACCATTTGTTTCGAAGACAGCAAACTGCACCTCATCAAACCCGAAAATACTTTGCTCTCTTAGTAACATGGCAAGTTCATCCGTATGAAGCCTTGCCTTTTTGAGATTATCGTTCAAAATAACACCGTTTTGAATGACGATTGTCGGCTTATCATCAAATAAGACACGAGCTTTTTTCGACTTAAGTGTAATAAAGCTGACTAAAAGAGTAAGTAGTGCCCACCATATAAGGGAGATAAGTCCATCCAAAAAAGGTGTCTCTACCTGAGCGGAGATTTCCGCGGCAATTGAACCAAATGTAATACCTGTTACATAATGAAAAAAAGTAAGCTGGCTTAATTGTTTTTTGCCAATTATGCGTGCAAGTAGTAATATAGCAAAAAATGCACAACTTGAACGCCAGAGCATTTCAAATAAGTTTAATTCCAATTTATGATCACTCCTTATAGCGAATAGCATGGGCAAACATAAAAGGAAATATGCGACTTTATCTAATAGAAAGAATGTGAAAACAGATGTCGGCTACAATTGAAAAACAATCAAATCCTGTCTATCCCATTATGGTAGCAATTGGGATATGTCACTTAATCAATGATACAATGCAAGCGGTTATACCGGCGATGTTTCCGCTACTGGAACGTGATTTAGGGTTAACGTTTACCCAACTTGGTATGATCTCGTTTGTCCTCAATATATTTGCAAGCCTACTACAACCAGCTGTAGGATTTATGACGGATAAAAAGCCATTTCCCTATGCATTGCCAATAGGGATGGTCAGTTCGTTTATTGGTCTATCATTGCTGATCTTATCAGGACAGTACTGGATGATTTTAGTGTCGGTCATCTTTTTAGGTATCGGTTCTGCGATTTTTCATCCTGAGGGCTCGCGTGTATCTTTCATGGCGGCAGGGAATAAACGTGGATTGGCACAGTCAATTTATCAAGTAGGGGGAAATAGTGGACAGGCGTTAGCTCCATTATTAAGTGCTTTTTTAATCTTACCGTTTGGAATGAATGGTGTAGCATATATCCTCATTTTCACGTCAATTGGGATTTTCTTGTTAACAAAAATTTCAATGTGGTATAAACGTCAGCTTGATGCGGAGAAAAAGTCCAACATAAAGAAGGTTCTCGTTTCCTCATTGCCGCCTTTAACAAAAAATCAAGTAAAAATGGCGCTTACTGTTTTGCTATTACTCATTTTTGCCCGTTCGTTTTATGTGACGAATATTACGAACTTTTATGTATTTTATTTAATCGAGCAATATGGAATGAGTGTTGAGCGCGGACAGCTATTTATTTTCGTGTTTATGGCATTCGGAGTAGTAGGAACCTTTTTTGGAGGTCCTTTATCGGATCGTTTCGGAAGAAAAAACATTATACTGCTATCGGTTATAGCACCTATTCCATTTTGCTTAGCACTGCCATTTATTCCATTACCAGCTGTATTACTCTTTCTTATTATTATCGGTATGCTTATTATGATTAGCTTTACTGTGACCGTCGTTTATGCACAGGAGCTTGTTCCGTCTAAAATTGGGACAATGGCTGGGTTAACAATCGGTGTCGCATTTGGTATGGGGGCAATAGGCTCGATTGTCATTGGCAAGCTCATTGATGAGATGGGGATTCACTTTACGATGAATGCTGTGTCTGTTTTAACGTTATTATTATTCGTTGCATTTTTATTGCCGAGAGACCAGGTTCGAAAGGCAAACTAATTTTTAAAGAAAAAACCCCCCTCGCGTATGAATCGGTGAGGGGGGATAATGTATGTTATTCGTTTTCTAAGCGGCAGGCAGGAGGAATACGATCCGGATCCGTTACTAGTGCTTCGGTAATATTTACTTCCTGCATCTTGTTGTCAAAATTAAATTTAAAGATTCCATTATCAAAATCGGTGCCAATTTCCTTAAAGAAAATACCTTCGATAAAGGCAGTTTTAGGACAAGTGAAAGCGATTTTGTAATGACCGTTTTCTTTAATTAAATAAGCGCGAACGCCTTTTTCAAAAATATCGATCAGTTCATCGTCTGATGGATGTTTAACCGAAACGATATGGAAATCAACAAAAGGTACTTCTTTTAAAAGGACATTTAAAAACGAGCCTTTCGTAATTTCTTCCCAACGACTTTGCGCACTTTGACCTACGATGATTTGCGTAATATTATAGTTTGTTGCCACTTCTGTAATCACTTTATGAATCGGGCGTTTTTCATTATCTTTAATGAAGAACTCTTCCACATCCAACTCATCAGTTAGTTCTTTCCACTGTTCGATGTAACCGGATTTCTCCGCATCAAAAGCGTCAAGCGGCTTTGAGTCAACTGTCAGCACATATAATGGGCAGTCGAGTAATGTCGCAAGTTTGTGTCCACGGCGAATTAATCGCTCACCATTTTGTCCATAATATACACAAACTAAAATACTTTCATCCAATCGGCCTTTAACATGTTTCATTTTAGTTCGCACCTCTTTTTCTTATCCTATGATAATTTATTGAATCGGAATATATTTTGAGAAATTAAGCATAATTGAGATAAAACGAAAGCTATTACAGTGCATTGCACACTTTATTATTGTATACTTATTTCTGTGATGTTTATTTACAATCACTAAATTCAACGTAATTTTTTTCTTGCTTTCAGCAATTTAGTCTAAAAAAATGGTATTTATTTATAAATATAATCTCTATATGCCACATTATTATGAAGTGAGTTAAATAGATAGTCAAGTATGATTAATTAAATTTAGTGTTTACATAGTTTTGTTGACTTTATTTTAGGAGGTTTTTGCTTTTGATTGTCGTGCTTTCCATTGTGTTGCCGTTTCTTGCCGCAGCATTAATCCCGTTTATATACAGCCGTTTTAAGAAAGTTCACTTAGGATGGTTTGTATTAGTCGTACCAGTCGTTTTATTTTCAATTTTAGCTACATATATCCCTCGAGTTGCAAATGGCGAAGTATTCGTCAAGACGTTTGAGTGGATCCCCTCTTTCGGTATTAATATTACTACGTATCTAGATGGATTGAGCATGATATTCAGTTTGCTCATTACTGGGGTAGGTAGTTTAGTCATACTGTATTCAATTTTCTATTTATCAACGAAAGAATCGTTACACCATTTCTATTGTTATTTATTACTATTCATGGGCGCTATGCTAGGCGTCGTCCTTTCAGATAATTTAATGGTGCTTTATGTATTTTGGGAATTAACGAGTGTTTCCTCATTCCTTTTAATTGCATTTTGGCATCACCGTAAAGCCTCTCGTGCAGGTGCACGAAAAGCAATGACCATCACAGTATCTGGTGGCGTTGCGATGTTAGCTGGTTTTTTAATGTTATATGTTGCATCCGGTACGTTTAGTATACGGGAAATTGTCGCAAATTTAGATGTTGTGCAATCCAGTGCATACTTTGTACCAGCGATGTGTTTAGTGCTTTTAGGGGCATTTACAAAATCCGCCCAATTTCCTTTCCATATTTGGCTGCCTGATGCAATGGAGGCGCCTACACCGGTTTCTGCCTATTTGCACTCTGCCACTATGGTTAAAGCAGGTATTTACCTTGTTGCACGTACAACGCCTATTTTCGGAGGTCACGAAGTATGGTTTTGGGCGGTAAGTGGGGTAGGTCTCCTTACTTTATTCTGGGGATCATTTAATGCCGTCAAACAGTTCGATTTAAAGGCATTACTTGCCTACTCAACAATTAGCCAGCTTGGATTAATTATGTGTCTATTTGGTCTTGGCTCTGCTGCACTCCATTCCGGTTATTCAACGGAATCCGTCATTTATACACAGGCCACTTTTGCGGCTTTGTTCCATTTAATCAATCACTCAACGTTCAAAGGTGCACTCTTTATGATGGTAGGTATTGTCGATCATGAAGTGGGGACGCGTGACATTCGCCGTTTAGGTGGATTGATGTCACTTATGCCATTTACATTTACGATAGCTGTTATCGGTAGTGCCTCTATGGCGGGATTACCACCATTCAATGGTTTTTTAAGTAAGGAAATGTTCTTTACGGCAACGTTAAAAATTACCGAGCTGGATCTTTTCTCACTTAATAGCATCGGAGTTTTATTCCCCATTATTGCATGGGTAGCAAGTATATTCACCTTTATTTACTGTGTCATTATTGTTATGCGTACGTTCTTCGGCAAAATCCAGCCAGATCGTTTGGAGAAGCCGCCGCATGAAGCACCATTTGGCATGTTGATTTCTCCTTATATTTTAATTGCATTTGTTGTAGGGATTTTTATCTTCCCTAATGTGCTGGGACATTATATTTTAAGTCCGGCAATGGCAAGCATCTATCCAATGTTTCCGTCGGTAGAGGATATGACGCCTCATATTGCGGCATGGCATGGATATATAAATACAGAGCTTATTATGACAGCAGGTGTCATTTTATTAGGGGTTCTATTGTACCGAGTATTAAAAAAGTGGCGTCCTATCTATCAGCTGATTCCACCAAGTTTTACATTAAACGCTTTGTATGAACGTGTGATTACTTCAAGTGAGAATGTATCAGGACGTGCAACGAATCGTTATATGAACGGTAATTTAACCTATTATTTCGTGTATATTTATGTGTTTTTTGTTGCCCTTTTAGCGGGTTATATGATTTATGCGGATGCATTTAGCTGGAATCCTTCAAAGGACTCGGTAATCGAGCCTTATGAATTGGTTTTAGTATTCGTTATGATTATGGCTGCCGTGGCAATTATTTTTGCAAAACAGCGTATTACTGTAGTTCTGTTAAACGGGGTACTCGGATATTCTGTAGCATTTTTCTTTGTCGTGTTTAGAGCACCTGATTTAGCGCTTACACAGTTGGTCGTCGAGTCTGTGACAACAGCGCTGTTCCTACTATCTTTTAAATATTTACCGAAGCTTAAAAACGAGTATATATCGAAGAGCTGGAGATTTGCGAAAATAACTATTTCCATAGCGGTTGGCGCAACTGTTACACTTATCGGCTTAGCGGTAATGAACTACGATCGATTTGAGCCGATTTCGAAGTACTTTGAGGACTCGTATAATTTAGCAGGCGGGCAAAATATCGTCAACACGATTTTAGGGGATTTCCGTGCATTTGATACGATGCTGGAAGTAGTTGTACTCTTTATTGCGGGTCTAGGCATCTACACACTTATTAAGCTAAAGGCGAAAAAGGGGGATGCAGACGTTGAAAGTAAATGATGTTATTTTAAAATCAGTCGTACGAGGCGTTGTGTTCATCGTCTTTACGCTTGGTATGTACTTATTTTTTGCAGGACATAATGCCCCAGGCGGTGGATTCATCGGTGGATTAGTACTTGGCTCGGGGATCGTCCTTCTGTATTTGACGTACGATATTGAAACGGTCCATAAAGGTATGCCGTTTGACTTTAAAAAAGTAGCTGCAATCGGGGTATTGCTGGCAACTGGTTCGGCCATCGCCTCTATTTTCTTTGATGTACCCTTTTTAACACAGGCAGATGGTTATTTTGATCTTCCATTATTAGGAGAGAAGCATTTGTCTACTGTTACGATTTTTGAAGCTGGTGTCGCATTGACGGTCGTCGGTACACTCGTAACGATTATTTTAAATATAAGTGAGGATGAATAGTATGGAATCATTAATGATTGTACTTGTCGGCATTCTAGTCGCAGTCGCTACTTACTTAATCCTCTCTCGTAGTGTAATACGCGTCATTGTCGGCACAGCCATTCTTTCACATGCCGTTCATTTATTATTATTGACGGTTGGTGGCTTGAAGAAGGGGAGTGTTCCGCTTTTAGGACAGGCGGCAGCTCCGTTTACTGATGCTTTGCCACAGGCTTTGATTTTAACAGCGATTGTAATTAGTTTTGCGGTTACGGCATTTTTACTAGTACTGGCTTACCGGATGTACTTAATGAATGGAACCGATGATCTAGAGGAGCTTGGAGGGTCATCTGATGAATAATATAATTGTTTTACCTTTAATTGTGCCGATTATTACGGCAACACTATTAGTATTTTTAAATAATAATATTAAGCTCCAACGAATTGTAAGTTTGGTTACGATGGTCTTTGTAGCGTGCATCTCTGTCGTCTTATTACAGCTTATCCAAAATGAAGGAATACTTCGTTTAGACTTCAGTGGATGGATGCCGCCATTTGGTATTTTGTTTGTAGCCGATTCCTTTTCGGTACTGCTCGTATTAGCAGCAAGTATCGTAACGGCAATTTGTTTAATTTATGCATTTTCAACAATAGGTGAGCGTCATGAGAAAATGTACTTTTACCCTTTTGTATTGTTTTTGATTGCAGGGGTGAATGGTTCCTTTTTGACAGGTGATATATTCAATCTATTTGTTTGTTTTGAAGTGATGCTTCTTGCTTCATATGTACTGATTGCTTTAGGCGGAGGTAAGATTCAGCTCCGGGAGTCAATCAAGTATGTATTAATCAATGTTGTGGCATCGTGGATGTTCCTAGTTGCACTAGCATACTTGTACGGAACATTAAAGACGCTTAATATGGCGCATATTGCACAGCGTGTGGCAGAGGCAGGGCAAGATCCATTGCTGACGGTCGTGTCACTTACTTTCTTAGTTGTATTTGGATTAAAGGCTGGTTTATTATTGTTCTTCTGGCTGCCAGGCTCCTACAGTGTTCCACCTACAGCTGTGCAGGCATTATTTGCTGCATTATTAACTAAGGTCGGCATGTATGCATTGTTCCGTACATTTATGCTCATGTTCCCGTTGCAACCCGAAATTACTCATACAATCATTGGGGTAATGGCAGGGATAACGATTATTGCAGGATGTATGGGCGCATTAGCGGGACGAGACGTTCGAACGATTGCTACGTACAATGTTATTATTAGTGTTGGTTTTATATTAGTTGCTCTTGCAATTGGCACAGAATCAGCTATGGCAGGTGCGGTTTATTATTTAGTTCACGACATTCTTGGAAAGGCATTTCTGTTTTTACTCATTGGTACAATGGTACTTGTAACGGGTGAGATTGTCGTGAAAAATATGAATGGATTAATCCGAATTTATCCATTGTTCGGGTGGCTGTTCTTTATTATGATGTGTGCACTTGTCGGTATCCCGCCGTTGAGTGGTTTTATTGGAAAAGTGCTGATTGGTCAAGGCGCAGTTGAAACGGAATCATATGTTTTACTGGCGTTGGCATTTGGCTCAAGTATTATCGTTATGTATTCGTTACTACGTATTTTCCTAGCTTCGTTTTTTGGGGAAACATCGATTAATGAGGAAGACAAAATGCCGATTCCACGAAGTGTAATGGCTTCATTTGTACTATTGGCCATCTTCATTATTGGGTTAGGCGTTGGTGCAGAAGGTTTGGCAGTTTATGTGAATGATGCAGCTTACACATTATCGAACCCTTCTGTGTACATCGATGCAATTTTAAATACGAATAAGTAAAGGAGGGTGAGCACATGTTAGGTCAATTTATTATTAATTTATTTATTGCAACGCTTTGGTTTTTATTGAAAGATGATCCAACGGCCGATTTTACGACATTCATGTCAGGCTTTTTAGTCGGAACATTGATTTTATATGCCATGCATCGATTCTTTGGAACACAATTTTATTTACGCCGTGTGTTAAAAATTATCAAGCTCATCCTTTTATTTATTCGAGAGCTGCTTTCATCAAGTATTTCTGTATTAAAACACGTGTTGGACCCGCAACTGAAAATTACACCGGGTATTTTCACTTATGAAACAAAATTGAGAGGCGACTACCAAGTCACGACATTAGCGCTGTTATTAACGTTAACACCGGGATCTGTTGTGATGGAAGTATCAGAAGATAACAGTACGTTTTATATTCATGCGATGGATATAGAGGAATCGAAAGAAACGGTAATTCGTTCAATCGGCAAGTTTGAACGTGCCATTTTGGAGGTGACACAATGATCGATCTGATTTTAAAAACGGCACTTGTTTTATTTATGCTAGCAATCGCGCTTTCCCTTTATCGTGTTATAAAAGGACCGTCACTACCTGACCGCGCAATTGCACTCGATACCATTGGTGTTAATTTGATTTCCGCAATTGCGATTGTCTCTATCGTATTAAATACAAAGGCGTTTTTAGAGGCGATTCTAATTTTAGGTATTTTAGCATTTATCGGAACAATTGCATTCTCGAAATATATCGAAAGAGGTGTCATTGTTGAACGTAAATCAGCTGATTGAGTTAATGGCTGCACTTCTAATTTTAGTAGGCGCCATCGTGAGCGTGATTAGTGCATTTGGTATGATTCGATTGCCGGACGTATATACACGCTCGCATGCTGCCACGAAAAGTGCGACACTTTCTGTACTACTTTGCTTATTTGGTGGGTTTGTGTATTTTTGGATTCATGATGGCTATGTAAGTATTCGCTTAATTTTAGGGATTATTTTCGTATTTATCACAGCACCGGTAGCCGGGCATTTAGTATGTCGAGCAGCGTATCGTTCACGCGTACCGCTAGCAGAAGGTTCTGGAGATGATGCCTTAAATGAAATTTTATTTGGCGAAGAAAATATCCAAGTAAAAGAAGAAGTAGAGGCTACTTTAAAGGAAATTAAATAATATCAATTAAAGCATTTTAGAAGTAGGCGAATGGCACTTCTAAAATGCTTTTTTTGCCTAAATTTTTTAGTTATCCACAATCTATAAAAATTGATACTTATTATAGTAAAAAATTATATAAAAATGGCATTTCCATAAAGAAATAGAGGATATTTTATGAGCTCTAACTAAGGGTTTGTGGATAAGTTTTGGTCTACCTGTTGAAAAATCGTGATTAAAATGTGTATAACTCAATCGAAAGTGGATAACTTTGTGGATAAATAGTATATGTGGATAATATTTCTCGTTTTATTGACAAAAAAGCTAAGTTTATATATAGTACATTACAACACTAATGTACTGGATAACAATGAAAGGAGGATTTTCTTGAATTTCAATGGTCAAAATACAGCACCTATTTATATTCAGATTGCAGAATGGATTGAAAATGAAATATTAGCTGATCGGTTGCTTCCGGATGGAAAAGTGTATTCCCAATATCAGCTGGCAGAAATTTTTAACATTAATCCAGCAACAGCAGGGAAGGGCTTAACGATTCTAGTTGAAAAAGAGATTTTATATAAAAAGAGAGGACTAGGGATGTTCGTTGTAACGGATGCAAAACATCGGATTTTAACAACACGGCGCAGTGAAACACTGACAAAAATGGCCAAGGAAATTGTACAGGAATCAAAACGTTTAGGCGTGCTGGATGAAGATTTGATTAAACTAATTAAGCATATTCAACAGGAGGGGTGAGGACATGATTACCTTTGAGAAGTTAGAAAAGCATTATGGGAAGAGAGCGATTTTAACCGATGTTTCTTTTCAAATTGATGAGCCCAAAATAATTGGTCTTATCGGGCGGAATGGTGTAGGAAAATCAACATTATTAAAGATAATAGCCGGTCATGCAAAAGCTTCTAATGGAAACATAGAAGTATTCGGTAAAAAGCCTTTTCAAAACTTAACGGTTGCAGCAAATACAATTTTTATAGAGGATGGAATGACATTTCCAGCTGTTTTAACTTTAAGGGAAATTTTTAAATCAGCAGAAAAGTTCTACATAAATTTTGCAACGGACCTAGCATTTGAGCTATTGAAATTTAGTAATATCTCTGAAAAAAATTACCATTACCAATTATCCAAAGGTCAGAAGGCGACCTTCAATCTCATTTACGGAATTGCCAGCCGCAGTGCGATCACTTTACTAGATGAGCCAATGAATGGGATGGATGAAACGATTCGGGATGATATGTACAGAGTAATATTAAAGGATTTTTTAGCGTATCCGCGTGTCATCATGATTTCAAGCCATTACTTAAATGAGATGGAGCATTTAATTGAAGAAATTATACTGCTTCATGAAGGGAAAGTAGCATTATTTGCACCGGTAGTGGAAGTGCAGGAGTTGGCGGTAAAGCTTGTTGGACAAAAGGAAAATGTGGAGCCTGCTTTAAAAAAGTATGAGGTACTTGCTACATATGAAAATGGTCCGATTTTTGAAGCGATTGTAGGAAAGAATGATTGGCCATTACCAGATCACGTCCGGATGCAAAGTTTATCCGCAAGTGATGTATGCAAAGTATTAACAGCAACGGAAGGAGGAGGATCCATTGATGACATCTATCGTAACAGTGAGTCCCGCGCGTAATATTTATGAGCAGGTGAAGTGGAAGTGTAAGGCATATAGTTCAATGTTTAGTACGGTGCTGATTGTATATATTTTACTGACACTACTATCAGGTGGTGGAAGAAGTGGAACTTTAGGTATGGGACGCGAATTCGTTAATTATAAGGAACAATATTATACATTGGATTCCCTCTTTATGTTTACTGTCATCATGATGCTTATATTTGGTTGGATGCTTGCATCAAAGTCCATTTCACGAGATAACTTTTCGATTGTCACGACAAACTATACAGAAGCTATTTCATCTGCATTGTTCCTAGTTGTGTTATGTATTTTTACATTGGTTGCTGCAATCAGTACATTATGGATTTCGATATTGGTCGACATTTTACGGACGGGTGATTTATTTATATTCCATAGCATGGAATATGCATTGCTAACATTTATTAGTTTTACGGTTTGCTCGTTACTGGCAGCATCCATCGGCTACTTTATCCATGCTGTGTTTGATTTTTCGAAAATTGTGTTTGCGATTTTATGTGCAGGGGTGTTTCTCCTAATTCGCCAGTATTCGATTGAACTTTGGGGTATTCTTTTTGGGGGGAGCGCGCTGCAAATTATTGGCCGTAGCGCAATTTATATTATTTTATTGTGGCTGTTCATTGTATTGATGCGCCAACGTAGAGAGGTGACGCGCACATGAGTATCGCTTTTGTTTTTTTGTATTTATTAATTATAGGGGTAACGATAGCAGGTTTTTTCATAACAAAAATCCGTATATGGAAACCAAAGCGGACATTGGTGTTTTCCGCTGTCTATTTTGGTTGTGGACTTCTAGCCTTTGTCTATTTAATGTTTATGTCAGGCGATATCGCTAAAGCGCCTTCCAAGGAGTTTTTACAAGAGCAGCGTATTGGTAATGAACAACTTTCAAGCGATTTAAAGTTACGAAAATATGAAAGTTTAAAAGAAGAGCATTTAAAGTTTACTAAGACATTTGAAGCAACGGTAGAGAACATTGAAATTCTCCGCAATGAAAACAGCTATTACTTACCTGTATATATATCGTGGGCAGAAACGAATGAAAATGAAATAACCGTATCCTATTATGAAACACCGCTTTATTTAAATGGTGTGTATATTACACCATTTGTTGAAGAGCCTCGAATTGAATGGAATGAAAATAAGCTATATATTCTAGAAGCAGATACAGAGGTAAAAATGAAATCGGTAAACTTTTCTTCACAATTGTTAAATGTTGGTTTTCATTCCCGATTTGATAATCCGCTCCATGATTTAATTGGTCAACGTATTTTACACTTGAATGTTCCGAAACAGTTCAATATTATTGATAAAGATGGGCGGTATTAACGACTGCTTAAAACTCACAATGAATTGAGCGAATTATGTGTTGAAAAAGATCTTGAAATTAATCATTTTTATAGTAGTAGTCTATATATTTTTATATATTAATAATAATTGGCTTGTAACGACAGAGCATATCCATGAGTCTGACAAAATTCCTGCGAGCTTTGATGGTTTTCGAATTGCGCAGGTGACCGATTTACATGATGCAACGTTTGGGGAAAATCAGTCACGCTTAGTAGAAAAAGTACGGGCTACCAATCCGGATGTTATTTTCATTACAGGTGATATCGTTGATAGCAGACGCTATGATCTGGAAAATAGCTTGCAGGCTGTGCGTCAATTTACCGAAATTGCGGATGTTTATTATGTAATCGGTAATCATGAGGTTGCGCTGAATTTAATGGATGAAATTTATGCAGCACTAATAGAGATCGGTGTCCATGTATTGCCAAATGATGCGGTGTTGTTAGAGCGCAATGGGGAACAGATTGTCATAGCTGGTATTGAGGACCCGCTGATGGGACAGAATGTAGGGCGATCAATTGATCAGGCCATGCAAAGTATTGATAAGGATTTGTTTACTGTTTTGTTATCGCATCGACCAGAACAGTTTGATGCCTATGTGAAAGCAAATATTGATCTAGTCATGACGGGCCATGCTCATGGGGGGCAAATTCGAGTGCCTTTTATTGGGGGACTTGTTGCACCTTCGCAAGGCATAATGCCGAAATATTCAGCGGGGATATTTGAAGAACAACAAACGAAGATGATTGTAAATAGAGGGCTAGGTAATAGTCTGTTTCCTTATCGAATCTTTAATCTACCTGAAGTTTATGTCATTCAATTAAAAAAATAGCCGAAAACGTCACGAAGATGTGACGTTTTTTTGTTGTTCCCAATATTTTGTTTACATACCATTACCAGTTTTATATTATGTGTTAGGTAATTAATAATAGGTAATTTATAGCATAAAATTCATTGTGATTACTAGATTTCTATAATTTATGGAGGGTATTGGATGAAAAATAGAGGGATTGGGGCAAAGTTAACTTTATCCATCGTAATATTACTTACTTTAACTTGCGCCGTTTTAGGTGTATCGAGCTATTATAATAGTTATAATTCATTGGAAATACAAATTCGGGATAATTTACAGTCAAAGGCCGGCGATGTATCACATTATATTGAGGAATTTTTTAAACGTACACATACTGAAATACAAGGAATCGCGGAGCATTCTGCCATTCAAAGTATGGATTTTACAGAACAAGCAGCATATTTGAACAAGCGTCTAGCAGAAAGTGAAGATTATTTAGGCTTTGGAATCGTCGATGCAAATGGGGTTGCCCGTTATTTGGATAATACAACAGCCGATTTAGCGGATCGCGCATACATTCAAACTGCACTTGAAGGAAATACGGCAATGTCTGATACGATTATAAGCCGTGTAACAAATGAGCCGGTAATTATGATTGCGACACCTATTGAAACCGTAACAGGGGAAAAGGCATTGTTACTCGCACGTATGGATGGTTATTTCTTATCATCGGTATTGGAAGATATCGTTGTGGGAAAAACGGGGTATGCCTATTTAATAAATGAAGAGGGTACCATTCAGGCGCATCCGAACCATGAATATGTAAAGGAACAAGTTAACTTTTTAACTAAGGCAAAAGAATCGGACAAAATGACTGGAGAGGCTCTTGCTGTTGAGGAACTTATCTCAAACGAAGAAGGATTCTTTGAATATAAGGACACTAATGGCGATAATCACTTCCTCGGCTATCATACTTTAGATAATGGCTGGTCTATCGGAATTATGGCAAAGGAAAATGAGATGTTCGTTAGTTTAATGAAAATGAGGATTACTTTAACGATTTCTACATTTAGTGTGCTATTTATTGGGTTAATTATTGCCTTCTTCCTATCCAACAGTATTAGTCGTCCAATTCGTGAAGTAGTAAAAGTAAGCGAATTTATAGGGCAGGGGGATTTCACCCATAAGCCACATGAGCGTCTTCAAAAACGTCATGATGAGCTCGGGGTGCTCTCTCGTTCGTTGACTAAAGTTGTGGAAAATATGCATATGATGATTACTAAAGTGCAAACAAACTCTGCAAATGTAAGTGAAGCCTCCTGTGAGTTAATGGGAGATGTTATGAAAGTGACCGACAATGCGAAAATTATCTCACAATCAATAGAAGAGGTAGAGCGGGGATCTGATAGTCAGGCGAAAGTAACGGAAGAAAGTGCGGAGACGATGGGGCAGATGGCAATGGGTATTCAGGAAGTAGCCGAAGTAGCCAGTACTGTTTCTGAGCATACGGACTTTATAGAAAAGAAAGTCCGCGATGGTCATGAGGCAGTTCGCCATTCGATTGCAAAAATGAATGCAATACAATCTGGGACTGAAATTGAATTGGAAGTCATCCATAAGCTAAAGCAAGAGTCGCAGGAAATCGGGCTAATTTCAAAAATGATTACCGATATTTCATCTCAGACAAACTTACTGGCATTAAATGCATCGATTGAGGCTGCCCGTGCTGGGGAGGCTGGACACGGTTTTGCAGTAGTGGCAGGGGAAGTACGCAAATTATCTGAGCAAACGGCTGATTCAGCAGCGAAAATTAATGTCCTGATTCAGAAAGTACAACAATATACTGTGGAAGCCGTTCAAGCAGCAGAATCAGGAGAGGAAAATGTTGCGCAAGGTTTACAATCTATAAGCCAATTAGACGAACGCTTCAGCGAAATTGTAGAAGCAGTTTCCAGAATTGCAGTTGAAATTGAAGGGCTGAGTGGTTCTGCTCAAGAAATGAGCGCCAATACAGAAGAAGTATCGGCATCAATGGAAGAAATGTCAGCTTCGGTTACATCAGCAGCAACGTATGTAAGGGATGTTGCGCATTCAGCATCCGGTCAGTTAGAAATAGTAGATGCAATGGCTAATCAAGCCGTAAAGCTGTCTGAAATGGCAAAAGACTTACAGGTCACAATTAAACAGTTTAAACTATAATGTAAACGGCGGTGCAATGGGTTTTTGTTGCGCTGCTGTTTTTGTTTGAGAGGGAGCGAAATGCGGAAGGGGGCATGGGCGCGTATCTAATAAATGTGGTTGTGTTTCTAAAAAAACAGAAAAAGTTCTAATAAATTATTACAAAATCTTTGCTCCCCCTAAAAAAACGCAAATTGTTCGTCAGCGCAGCAACAGTATCGTAAAATAGAGAAAACAAGTTGTAGGGGTATGCAAAATGGAAGGTATTATTACTTTATTGACAATGGTGGGAATTGTCGTGATGGTTGTGCGTTTTATGCCGAAAAAAGGTGTGAAATATATTACGACAAAAGATTTGCAGCCATTACTGGAAGATAAACAGTATGTATTTGTGGATGTTCGAACGGAGAAGGAATATAAAGAGGCACATATTCCTCAATTTATAAATCGCCCTGTTGGCACGTATTTAGGTGATCTGCCGAAAGATCGGTCAATTGTCGTCATTTGTCAAAGTGGGGTACGAAGTAACAAGGCTTGTAAGGAACTTGTAAAGCTAGGCTATACTGATGTCACGAATGTCCGTCGTGGTATGAATGGGCTGCGAGCAGGCTAAATAAAAATGGGAGAAGAGATAAGGGAAATACCCTTTATCTGCTTCTCCCATTTTTTATTGGATTGCCTTTTTCATGGCATCTAGCAGTGCCTGTGCGGAAATGATTTTCTCGCCACCACCTTGGACAAGTGCATCGTTGCCGCCGCCTTTACCGTTCATAAGTGGTAAAACGGCTGCGGAAATTTCTTTCATTGATTGCGTTTGTTGACTGCCACGTGCTGCGACAAACTGAAGCTTGTCCTCATTGTTGGCAACGAGAAGAGCAATTGCATCTTCATTTTGCTGAGTAATGAAACGGGCTAATTTTTGTAAGCTTTGGATAGAGCGGTTTTCAAACATTGCTGCCGCGATTTTTTCTTTCGCCAAAGCCTGTGCTTCAAATTCAAGCAGTGCATCTTGTGCCTCTGCCAAGCTTTTTTCAGTGCTTTTTGCCGTTTTTACAAATTTTCTTAATGCTTCAGATGCATCTTCTTCTGGTGCGCTTAATTGACGAGCAACATCACTTAATACGTTTTTACGCATAGCGAGCTGCTGTAATACACGATTGCCGCAAACAAAATGTACACGAATTTGCTGTTTCATTTTCTCAGTAGCTAAAATTTTTAGCAAACCAACCTGACCTGTAGAAGTAGGATGGGTACCACCACACCCGTTGTAATCATAGTCAGGAATAATGACTAAACGTATATCTTCATCGACTTTTACAACTTTTCGCAAGTTATACTGAGCTAACTCGTCTTTTGTCACCCATTTAGTTTCAATTGGCCGATTTTCCAAAATAATTTCATTTGCCCGCTTTTCCGCGGCGGCTAGCTGATCATCTGATATTTCACTCACATTTAAGTCGATTGTGACAAGTTCAGTTCCTAGGTGGAAGCTCACAGTAGCAAAATCAAATAATTCTACAAAAGCAGCTGTTAAAATATGCTGTCCCGCATGTTGTTGCATATGGTCGAATCGGCGTCCCCAATTTAATTTCCCTTTAATTTCCCCGGAAATATTCGACAAATTTCCCACAGTATAATGACGGATTTCATCATCCACTTTCTCGACATCGATAATTTCCAGGTCATTAATCCAGCCCGTATCATGGGGTTGTCCACCCCCTGTTGGGTAAAATGCCGTATTGTTTAAGACAATAAAATTACGTGTTTCTTCACTACCTGTTTTTACAATTTCCGCAGTAAATTCTTTTATCATTGCGTCTTCATAATAAAATAACTCTTTCAAAATCCATCACTCCTTAATTTCTAGTTTGTCATATGAAAACGTTGCTGTCACGGTAAAATAATCGTTGTTATTTGACGCGCGGGAAATTTCGTTTATGATGAGAAAGAAGGATTTTCCGGGAGGAGTACAAATATGAATATTACACAGTTTTCAGTAGAGGAAATTTTAGATCCAACAAATATTATTGAAGGTAAGCGATATGAGTTTTTATTAGATGTAGAAGTAGATGAGGAAGACGAGCTATATTCTGCAGCAGGTTTAGAAATCCGTGTCATCGTTGGTGTAATCGAAGAAAATGTACGCATTGTAAACTACTTTATTATGGATAAAGCAAATAATGAGTTTTTGGATTTTGCATTGGAAGAAGATGAGGAAGCAGAAATTTTGGGCTTTTGTAAAGAAGAATTATTTGCTGATTCAACAGAAGTAGAAGAGCAATAAAAATAAAAAAAGCACCTCGTCATTGAACTTTACGCCACCAACTGTTGGGAGTCGTTCGAAATGAGGTGCTTTTTTATTATTTACATTTTACCAAGCGGCAATTGCCCCATCTGTACGCGGCTCTGTTCCACCATACAGCACGCCTGTTTTTTGATCACGCCAAATAATTTGCCCGCGTCCGAAACTGCCACCGTCCACTGCCACATGAATGTCATGGCCTTTACGTTGTAACGCCTGAACTAAATAATTAGGGAAATGCGGCTCGACTTCAATTCGTTTTTCACCCATCCATTGCCAACGTGGCATATCAAGAGCTGCCTGCGGATTGAGTGCAAAGTCTACGGTAGATGTAATCACCTGGAAATGTCCCTGTGGCTGCATATAGCCTCCCATTACACCAAACGGACCAACAGCCTGATTATCCTTCGTTAGGAATCCAGGAATAATTGTATGGTAGGTACGTTTACCAGGTTTTAAGAAGTTAGGGTGGTTTTCATCAAGTGAGAAGTCATAACCACGGTTTTGCAGTGATATACCTGTTTCCGGAATGACAATACCGGAGCCGAAGCCCATATAGTTACTCTGAATATAAGACACCATATTGCCGTCCGCATCGGCAGTCGCTAAATACACCGTTCCACCCTTCGGAATGTCAAATGGCTTAGGATCCATTGCTGTATCCATAATTTCTGCAAAACGAGATTCTCCGTAGTTTTTTGATAATAATGTTTCTACATCGACCGGCATTTCACTGCTTTCTGTAACAAATGCTTTCCCATCTGTATAGGCTAGTTTCATTGCTTCGATTTGATTATGTAATGTCTCAGCATCTTGCCATTTCGGCTCTGAATGTTGATAAATGTTTAGTGCCATTTGGGCAACAATACCTTGACCGTTCGGAGGAATTTCCCACACGTCATAGCCTTTATAATGTACCTTAATTGGATTTACCCATTCAGGTTCATAGCTTGCTAAGTCTTCCTTAGAAATAAAACCATTATGTTTTTTCATAAAGGCATCGATTTGATCGGCAATATCACCTTTATAAAATGCCTCGCCATTTGTTTTTGCGATTTTGCGTAATGTATCTCCATGGCCGGGTGAATGCCACACTTCACCGATTTCTGGCATGCGTCCATCAATCGAAAATGTATCAAACCAGTGTTGGAACTCTTCGGTTGTAAGTGAATTTTTATATTTTTTATACGCAGATTGCCAATATTGTCCGAGTGTTGCTGAAATCGGGTAGCCTTCTTCCGCATAGGAAATAGCAGGTGCCAATACTTCGCTTAATGGTAGCTTTCCAAAACGCTTTGATAAGGAAGCCCATGCCGCAGGAGCACCAGGAACAGTAACAGGAATGACCCCATGCATCGGAATTTTATCATGTCCCCGTTCAGCTAATGCCTCTTTCGAAATGGTCTTAGCAGAAGGTCCAGAAGCATTTAATCCGTAAAGTTCATCCTTCATCCATACGAGTGCAAAGGCATCACCACCAATACCATTTGATGTTGGTTCCACGACGGTTAAGGCTGCTGCTGTAGCAATGGCAGCATCAACTGCATTTCCGCCTTTTTTCAAAATATCCAAACCTGCCTGTGCTGCTAATGGCTGAGATGTTGCGACCATTCCACGATTCGCGATAACAGTGTTACGCTTACTCGGAAATGGGTAATGTAAAAAGTCCATAAAAATTCCCCCTTAACAAATAGTAATCTAAAAAATGAATATTATGACTATTTTAGTATAGAAGGGGGTTATTTACAAATAAATATTTCAGAATCCGAAATAAATTCCCCTAAAAAAAGCTGTTTGGCATGCTGTAGCATTGTCCAAACAGCTCAAAATACAAAGGATTTTTATTTCAATAGTTCATCAATCCAGCGCTGTACTTTTAAGCCTTCCTCGAATGGGACGATGAACGCTTCTTCACCTAAAAGGACTTTTCTACAAGCATCCAGCATGGATTCAGGGGCTGTATTCGCAGGGACTTCCACTTCCGATTCGTAAGCTTTACTCGTATATACTTGTGACCAGTTACGTAATGTGACAACTTTTTCTGAACCGAAAATTTTATAATCAATACGCTCTTCCTGACCGATGCCGGCAAGTCCGTTTATTACAACAGGTATGCCGCTTGTTGTTTTGGCTAAAGCAGATACACCTGTTTCACATAGCTCCGTGTTTTCCGGATAGGTTGTTTCATGGGCGAGAATGTTGAGATCCCCGAATAAGTGGTGTGTCAGCTGTAAATAATGCGGGAAAATCTCACGGATAAAGCCGCCTTGCTCACGTGAGGCAATCCAAGGATTTTGTTGCCATTTACGCGGCCATTCCGGGAAGTATGTATGTAGTTCAATGCGTGTAATATCCCCCATACCAGATGTAAGCTCTTTTTTAAGCTGATGTACGGCTGCTCCATACATTAATGGGAAGTGCATCGCTGTTTTCACCTTTACATCATTGGCAACACGTACCATTGTTTCTCCATCTGCAGCATCATGGGCAAGTGGTTTTTCCGATAAAATATGCAGTCCATGCTTCGCAATTTCCTCAGCAAGAGTCGCATGGCTGACAGGGGGCGTCCCGATGTAAACCCAGTCAGGCTTTAAATTCAGTAAATCCTGTAAATCATTTGTTGTCGGTACATTATATTTTTCTGCCAACTGCGCTGTACGCTCCTCATTCGTATCGAATATAGCAGCAATTTCGTAGTGTTCGTTTTGTAATGCCTGGTTAATAATGCGCTCACCGACAACACCAGTGCCGATAATGCCAATTGTTGTTTTTGTCATTCAGTTCGTGCTCCTTTTAAAAGTTTAGAGTTTTCTGATAGTTAGTGTAGCATATTTTGAGATTATGATAATAAAAAGAAAAGCACAAAAACATGTTCAGCATGCTTTTGCGCCTACAATTAATATTTATCTACTACAACACCAAGCGAAGAAGCCTTTATGAAAGGTAAATTCTGCAATTGCTTTAAGCTCTCGGCAGTACCTGTTACAACGATGCCGTTTGAGACGGACCTTTTATTTTTGTTATATAACGTGTAATACCGATGCAATGCCACTTTAAAAAGCCATGCGCGCAAATTTTTTGCTTGAATTTGCGATAAGCATTCAATTGTTTTCATAATGGTTTCTTGTGTGACGTCTTCTGCATCTTCCTTTGTAGCCCCGATTTTTAATAAATATTTGAAAACAATTTGTGCTTCTTCAAGCAAATAGTTTTCCCATGACTTGTCCATAGTTCACCAACTTCCGGATATCCATATGTTGAAAATAAGAAGCTTTAATCGTGTGAAATAAAACGAAATATGCTTTACTTATTGTAAGTTAACTTACTTATATAACTAATTAAATTCGTAAAAGTATACAAAATAAAAAAATGAATTTTATAAACAAGCAAGGAGTGACTATGATGAAAGTTGTAATTATCGGTGGGGACGCTGCTGGGATGAGTGCGGCTATGGAAATTGTCCGTAATAATAAATCCGCACATATCGTTGTTTTGGAAAAAGGAGATATTTATTCGTACGGGCAATGTGGGTTGCCTTATGTAATTAACGGAAAGGTACCTAATACTGAAGAACTCATTGCGCGCGATGTCGAGGAATTCCGTTCTAAATACGATATTGATGCGAGAATCTTTCATGAAGTGACGGCAATTGATACGAAATTACAAAAGGTGAGCGGACATGATGTAAATAGTAAGGAGCCATTTGAATTTGCATACGATAAACTGCTGATTGCAACAGGTGCTGCGCCGACAATGCCACGACTGGAAAATGCCAATTTAAAAGGAATTCATATGATTAAGACAATTCCCCAAATGAATAAGTTGATGGAACAATTACCGAATGTGAAGCATGTTACAGTCGTTGGCGGCGGCTATATAGGACTGGAAATTGTCGAAACGGTTCGTGAGCGCGGTCTGGATGTGCGTCTGATTCATCAAGGGAGTCAGCTCATGTCGATTTTAGATCCGGAACTTTCGAAAATCATTTATGAAGAGGCGATTTCAAAAGGGGTGGATGTTTTACTGAATGAAGAGACAATAGGTTTTGAGGGCGAACAAGTTGTCGAAGCAATTCGTACAAAAACGGGGACATACCCTACTGAATTAGTTATCGTAGCGACTGGTGTAAGGCCAAACACACAATTTGCGACAGGGTTTGCAAAGCTTGAAAATGGGGCGCTCATCGTTAATGAAAAAATGGAGACATCCATTGCGAATGTGTATGCAGCAGGGGATTGTGCATCACATTATAACAGACTGAAGCAGCAGGATGATTACTTGCCTCTTGGTACGACGGCGAATAAACAAGGGCGGATCGCTGGTTTGAATATTGCCGGTTTTAATCAAAAGTTCAATGGGATTGTAGGAACTTCCATTTTGAAGTTTTTTGATCTACAAATAGGAATGACGGGATTAACTAATGATGCTGCGGATAAGTCTAATGCGTTGATAGAGGCATATGTAATGGAAGTGAACGACATTGCCAGCTATTATCCTCATCCAAGTAAGATGAAGCTACGCATGTTAGTCGAACAACAAAGTCGCAAGCTTGTTGGATTGCAAATTGTCGGGAAACACGGTGTCGATAAACGAATTGATGTGTTTGCTACAGCGCTTTACAATGAAATGACCTTTGAAGAATTATTGGACCTGGACTTAGCTTATGCTCCACCATTTAGTGGCGTATGGGATGCGCTCATGCAGGTACCGAAGCGGTATGGGAAAAAGGATTAAAAAACGTCTCAAGCTCCAGCTATTATTGGGAAATAGCTGGAGCTTGCTTTGTGTTTAAAAGAGGTGTTAGTCAAATTCTGTTCAAATAAATTATCAATAGATAAACGTTCGACCATGCTGGCAGCTATGTTTGATCTGCAAGGTGGAATCATGGAGAAGGCTATCTACTTTTCTTTGAACTTATACATACTATAGCGCAAGTTTATGGAGAAAATGTCATTTTAATAAAGTTGTAAAAAATATGTAAAATAGCCAGTTGCTTATGAAAACCCTTAGTAGCAAGTGTTCATAAGGGTTTTTTTATATATTTTTATTATTTTATATTGTTTTTATAACAATAATGTGACATGTGTGACGAACGTATATACGAATTTAATTGAAAAAATCACTTTGCATAAAAAAATCAAAGAAAAACAAACTAACTTTAATGAGGAATAAGGAGGAAAAAGCATGAAAAATGATAGACATGATGTATTTAATAAAAAGTCCAAAAATGCGTTAAGTTTAGGGAAGATGATTGAAAATACGAAGGAAAATATCGAAGAGGCGGAAATTAGTAAAGAATTCGCATTTCCTGAAGAACTGGAAAATTTAGAGGAAAAAAATGCGCGACGTAAAACGGCCATTGCACAATTGGAAGAACAAATAAGAGAAAAAAAAGCCTTTCAAGCTAGAAAAAATTATTATAAATAATGCTTCAGTCAAAACGTTAATCTTAATGGGATTAACGTTTTTTTATTTAGTAAAAAGGCAGAATTTCAACTTTATGAATTTTTTATTGTGAGATATACATTTTAACAATAAAACTCTCATACAGTGTTCTTGTGAGAGTGCTCATATTTTCCATGCAATAACCAAATAAAGTGGTTATCTATACTTAAAACTTGAAGGGAGGTTCTCATGAATTTATCTGACTATTACCGTAACACCGTACAGGAAGTTATGAAGAAGCTGGACGTAACACCATATGGACTGACAGATTATGAAGTACGTTCTCGGCATAAAAAATATGGCTATAATGAACTGAAAGAAGGTAAACAAAAGAATATCTTTCAAGTTATGCTAGAGCAGTTTCAGGATTTTTTAGTCATTATCTTAATTGCTGCTGCCATTATTTCTATGTTTCTTGGTGATGTAGATAGCTCTATTGTTATTCTAATCGTACTTGTTTTAAATGCCGTACTGGGAACTGTTCAGCATGTAAGAGCGGAAAAATCGCTAAATAGTCTAAAGGAAATGGCTGCACCCGTTTCTAAAGTCATCCGTGAGGGAGCAGTTATTGAAATACCGTCAAGAGATGTTATTGTCGGTGACCTGCTTGTTTTGGAAGCAGGCGATTATATTAGTGCTGACGGTAGAGTAATTGAAAGCTATAGTTTGCAAATAAACGAAAGTTCGTTAACCGGTGAATCATTAGCGATTGATAAAATAGCGAACACCATCCACGAAAAGGAACTTGCTATAGGCGATAAAAGGAACATGGTTTTCTCCGGGAGCTTTGTAACGAATGGTCGTGGAAAAGCGGTCGTTACTTCTATAGGAATGAATACCGAGATCGGTAAAATTGCCACTCTTTTGGACAATGCACAGGAGAAAAAAACGCCATTACAAGTGAGCTTGGATCGTTTTGGGAAACGTCTTGCACTCGGCATTATCATTATTTGTTTAATTATATTTGGGCTTGATATTATTCGAGGGCGTGAGTTAATTGACTCCTTTATGTTCGCCGTTTCGTTGGCGGTTGCAGCAATTCCGGAAGCACTTAGTTCGATTGTGACAATCGTTTTAGCAGTGGGGACTACAAATATGGCGAAGGAAAATGCCATTATTCGTAAGCTGCATGCAGTAGAAAGTTTGGGGAGTGTATCAATTATCTGTTCAGATAAGACAGGGACACTTACGCAAAATAAAATGACGGTTCAAGAGGTTTATACAGGCGATCAAGTTCTGCCTTTTAATGAGCTAAAGCTAGCTAATGAAAACCATAAAAAACTGCTCGAATTGGCCATACTCTGCAATAATTCCGTTGTAATGAAGGATAAGGAAATCGGGGATCCAACGGAATTGGCACTCGTAAAATTTGGACGTGAATATGACTTAAATGAACATATTGTACGTGGCCTTCATCAACGTGTTGGTGAATTACCTTTTGATTCGACTCGTAAGGTAATGAGCACAGTTCACCGCATGGGAAATCGTTCCGTTATGATTACAAAAGGGGCGGTAGATGTACTGCTGCCGCGTGTTAGCCGCATTCATTCAAGTCATGGCGGGTCCAACATAACGACGCAGCAAGTAGAAAAGATAAATTACGTAAATGAAACCTTCTCAAATGCCGGGCTAAGGGTAATGGCGATTACGTATAAAGATGTATATTCTCCTACCTTAACGGAAAAAGAGGAGCATAACTTAACATTTGTTGGATTAATCGCAATGATGGATCCACCACGCGAAGAATCGGCACAAGCAGTGGCGGATTGTATTAAAGCAGGCATCAAACCGGTCATGATTACAGGTGATCATAAAATTACGGCAATGGCGATCGCAAAGAAACTCGGCATTTTAAAAAATCCGAGTGAAGCGATTGAAGGAAAAGAAATCGAAAAGCTTTCAGATAGAGAATTGAAGGCAAAGGTAGAAAAAATCTCAGTTTATGCACGTGTCTCCCCGGAACATAAAATACGGATTGTGAAAGCATGGCAAGACAAAGGACATGTAGTCGCCATGACGGGAGATGGTGTAAATGATGCCCCAGCGCTAAAACAGGCCGAAATTGGTGTAGCGATGGGTACAGGGACTGAAGTGGCAAAGGATGCTTCTTCGATGATTTTAACCGATGATAACTTTTTGACGATCGTCAAATCGATTTCGAATGGTCGAAGTATTTACGCCAATATTAGTAACGCTATTAAATTCCTGTTATCCGGAAACGCTGGTGCAATTATTGTCGTTTTATATGCAACGCTTTTTGCATTGCCTGCACCGTTTCTACCGATTCATCTATTATTTATAAATTTATTAACGGATAGTTTGCCGGCAATTGCGATTGGGCTAGAGCCACATAATAAAAAGCTTATGAAAGAAAAGCCCCGTAACATCAAGGAGCCGTTGCTAAATAAGAAGTTTGTTTCCCAAGTAGGATTTGAGGGAGCAATTATTGCGGCGGTTACAATCATCGCCTTCCAAATAGGATTGTCGACAGGTGATACTGCAGTAGCCACAACGATGGCATTTGCGACATTATGTTTATCAAGACTGGTACATGGCTTTAATTGCCGTTCGGATGAATCCATTTTTAAACTGGGAATCTTCTCGAATTTAGCTGTATGGATTGCATTTTTATTAGGATTTTCCATACTGAACTTTGTGCTGCTCTCTGGATTATTTGAAGTAGCGCGCTTGAATAACTTCCAGTATTTAATTATTTATGGTTTATCATTAGTTCCACTAATTATAATTCAGCTTCATAAACTATTTTTCAGAGCGAGTTAAAGAGAGCTGCTTGAATATAAAGCGCATGCATGAACTTAATTGCATGCGTTTTTCGATTAAATACTACGTGAGATGGCAACTTTTTTAGGCTTTTAACATAACAATAAAGTTAACAAGGTTATGGAAGGGTGACGTCATAAGCACAACAGTTAAGTATTTCTTCGGTCAGGCAATGACAGGGCAGGGCATAAAAAATATATACAAGGATTTAATGAATGAAGCACAAACGGTGTATTTACTAAAGGGTGCGCACGGCTTCAAAATTTCCGAGCTGCTTCAAAACATCGGTGACTACTATGTTAAAAAGGGCGCTAGTATCGAGTATTTCCATGACCCATTATTTGAGGGCACGGTTGAAGGCATCTTTATTCAAGCACCACATCGGATTTTAATTCTTCAGGCAACCAATCCTTCAATAGAGCCTACTGTTCTTGGGGGACGGGATCATGTCATTTCCCTTTATGATTGTGTAGATGAAGAACAGCTTTCGGCGAATGAAGCGTTGTTCTCTTTGAATGAAAAAAAACAAACCTACTATAATCAATGCTTTGCTGCTCTTTCCAAGGCGATTCATATTCATGATGACTGGGAAGTGGAAACAAGGAAGTATATGAATTGGAACGGATTGAATCAGCAATTTGCAGATTTGACGAATCAATTATTCGGTGAGAAGAAATTGGATAAATCGGGTCAGCTGACCCACCGGCTACTCGGAACGTTAACACCGGCAGGAGCACGTGATACCGTTCAAAGTATTACGCAAAACTTGGAAAAGAGGCTATTCATCAAAGGGTATCCTGGCACAGGTAAATCCTCGATGATGAAGCAATTGGCAAAAGAAGCACAGAGTCGTGGCTATGATGTGCAGCTCGTATGGTGTGGGTTGGATTCCAATTCGATTGATATGGTCATTTTGCCTGAATTAAAGTTCTGTATATTTGATAGTACTGAGCCACATGTTTATTTCCCGGATGAGAATCGTCCTGGCGATGAAGTTTTCGACATCGCTCAGCACTGCCATCCAACAGAAGTGGAGCTAAACAACATTAATGAGCTTGTCGCAAAGTATAAAGCGACTATGCAAGAAGCGAAGCAATTTGCCAAACAATATGCCGACGAAGAACGGAAAGTCCGTGAAGCAGTAGATGCAGCATTAAACGTAGATGAATTCAATAAACGGACAGTCCCGTTATTTGATCTTGTGCAAGAGTTAAAAACCATTTAAAAAAACAAAGCATATGATAATAGAATGAATTTTCGAAAGGAATGATAAAATGTATTATCCTTATGGGTACCCATATCAGCAATACCAGTATCCTACACATATACCGGTCAACCCATATGGGGGTACGCCAGGTAATGTAAATTATCCAATGTGGGTAAATACTACAGCCCCATATAATTGGCAGGGCGACGCCTCAAATCATCAGGGAGTAGTTTTAAAAGATTATGGAAAAAATCCGTTTGTCATCAATATTGAGGAAGCGGCGAGACAGAACCAGACGTATCGTACCGCTCTTTGGACAGGAAATCATCTACAGCTTACTTTAATGAGCATAAATCCTGGTGAGGATGTTGGGCTAGAGGTGCATCCACATGTGGACCAATTCATTCGGATTGAGCAGGGCCAGGGGATTACCCAAATGGGGAAAACAAAAGATAACCTGAATTTTAATAGAATGGTATTTGATGGTTCTGCGATTTTTGTGCCTGCCGGAACGTGGCATAATGTTACAAATACAGGACAGATGCCATTAAAGCTTTATACAATTTATGCACCACCAAATCATCCATTCGGGACGGTTGAACCTACTAAAGCGAGCCATGAAGAGCATAGGAAATAGAATTGAGATGTATTGAGCAATTGAATGACTAACGTTCGGAATGGCGTAAAAAAGCTCAGCTTATTTCTGAGCTTTTTTTGATGGATTATTTAACTATAGTGGGTGTTACTTACCATAAGTGACTATTCTTCTGGTTCACTAAAAGGATATACATACAAATCCATACCAATGGATGCATTGATGGCAGATGCAAATCTACTAAACTCAGGGGAGATTGTTAAACCAGGCGTATATCCATTTATCATTGTTATCACTAATTCAATACGTACATTCAAATTCAATTTTTCTTTTATACGGTTAATTGTATCTGTTTTGTACTGAAAAACATTTAAAATGATACGTAAAGCATCATCTGTATTAAGTGTTTCTATCGTTCCAGATTCGTATTTCCACGCTGTAAATGAACGCATACGCAAATCATTTATTCTATCCCCCATTCGCCAAATAGTTGTTGGCTCTACACCTAACATTTCTGTTACTACTTCTGTGGGGAAATCGTCAATTTCATCTTTACCAGTAAAACTAATGTATGCATATAAATGTGTTTTTTCCATCCAGTCCTCCGATTTAACATTGTATATCCCAATCGTTGTGCAGGTGTTTCATGGTTTCCGTTAGATTTAAAGGCGAAATCCAATTTTCCACACTCTATTGCCTAGTTGCCTTTTTTGCTAATCTATTTTACGACGTTTCCTGCGTAATTTTTTCCGCGATTTTTCCGCATTTTTTAATAGCCCAATCGTAGTGATTTACCGTGTTTGCAGCAAAATAACTGTACAGATTGCTTGTCTTTGTCCATTTATAATATTTCTTTGTGAAAATTTCTTCCTCGGTATGTAAATTGATTAAGTGCATAACACGCTGATGGCTTAATGTAAGGCGCTTCATTGCTGTTGATAAGGATAGGTCTTGGTATTGCTGCCAAATCAGAAAGTTCAGTTCATGTAAATTGCGCCATTTATATCCCGGAGCCGGCATTATTGGCGTATCTCCGTCCATTCCTTCCCGATACCAACGCTCTAACATCGCATGCCATTCGTACAAATGCATAAGGACATCGCGGAAATTTTTATCTCGTTCATTTGTTTCTACCGTTACCGTTCTTTTTCGGGCAGGAATTTGATTAATCAATAAAGTTAGATCATCAAACGATTGCTGTACCTGCTCTATAAACTGCTGTTTTTTAGAACCTTCCAAACTGTATACCTCCTATTTTTTCCTTATCGTACCATATTTTTCAGGCTATAAATTTCAGTTGAAAAGAAAATAATAAGTTGTCATAGAGAGCTATTTATTATAGGAGGACAACTCATGAATCGTTTTGAAGAAAAGGTCGTAATTGTAACGGGTGCTGGCTCGGGATTAGGACAGGCTGCAGCATTACAGCTGGCAAAAGAAGGCGCTAAGCTAGTGCTTGTTGATATAAACCAGGCGGGATTAGATGATACGAAGTCGAAAGTACAAGCAGTAGCGCCAAAAGTGGAGACACTTCTAGTTACAGCAAATGTGGCAACGGAAAGCGAAGTAGAGAACTTTGTCAATCAAACGGTGGAACGCTTCGGCAAGATTGATGCCTTCTTTAACAATGCCGGAGTCGAAGGAAAACAAAATTTAACAGAAGACTATGGGACCGATGAGTTCCAAAAAGTTGTCTCAATCAACTTAAATGGCGTATTTTACGGTATGAAGTATGTATTAAAGGTAATGAAGGAACAAGGCTATGGAACGATCGTCAATACGGCGTCTGTCGGCGGTATCCGCGGGGTGGGAAATCAGTCAGGATATGCTGCGAGTAAGCATGGCGTAGTTGGGTTAACAAGAAACTCCGCGGTAGAGTATGGTGAGTTCGGGATTTCTGTAAAAGCAATTGCCCCTGGTGCGATTATGACACCTATGGTCGAAGGATCTTTGCGTCAAATGGGCGGCGATAACTGGGAAGAAGCCGGTAAAAAATTTGTCCAAGGTAATCCGATGAAACGCTTTGGTAAACCAGAAGAAATAGGTTACTTAGTGGCATTTTTATTATCCAATCAAGCTGACTTCATTAATGGTGCTGTTATTCCGATTGATGGCGGACAATCATATAAATATTAATCAAACGACTTATAAGAGCGAAATAAAAAGCGCTTTTATAGGTTTTTTATTTTTCAGGAAGCATCGATCCCGAATCATTCAATCCTTCAAAATACGACTTTCCAGTAAATAGTTTACTTCATATTTCTGAGCCAATCCTTTTAGTAATTGTAATAGTCCAGTAAAATCTGTTTCCTCCAGCAATCGTTCATACTGCATTTTTTCTTCTGCACTTGCACATTTAAAGTATCCCCACATATGTTGGCATGCATTGCGCATACTGCCGTTTGTCGCTGTTTGATTATGTGCATCCGTGATGAGCTGAGCCACCTCGTCATATGATAAATTATCCTTCATTGCTTGTCGGATCGCATTAGTTCTGGCTATGGAACATGACACGATATTTTTCCTCCCGCCATAACTGCTCGGTCTGCTTGTGGTTCATACAATGCTACCCCCTTCTTATACTGAATAATTTCCTTTTTATTATCATTATATAAGATAAAGAAATGTTTTACATTTGTTAATAAATCACCTCGATATTAGTATGTAAAAAATTGTATAATAGAGTAAGAGCATATTTTTATGAACAGAAACGAAATACATTTTAAATTTACTGAATATACATACAATTTAAAGGGGAGAGGGTTTTTTTATGTTAAATGATCTTGCACCTAATTTTGAACAACAAGAGGATTTATTGAATCCAGAGCAATCAGCTATTGAAGCTGCTGAAACATTATTCGTCAATGAATTTACAGATGGGATACTAAATCCAAATGCACCGATGCTGGGACCGGTAAAGGATGGCGGCACGATTATCGCTAATACAGCACCTGGGTGTTGGGGACCAATGATTACACCGATCATTCGAGGTGGACATGAAGTGACAAGACCTGTGTATGTGGAAGGCGCGGAAGTAGGGGACGCAATCGTTATCCAGATTAAATCCATTCAAGTGACATCGATTGCTACTTCTTCAGGTACGGATGAAGCACAGCTAGATCGATTTATCGGAGATCCATTTGTGAAGGTGAAATGTCCGGGCTGCGGTAAGTTGCATCCTACAACCGTCGTACAAGGTATTGGGCAGGAGTCGGTAAAATGTGTGACATGTGGTACGGATACGACACCGTTTAAAATCTCGAATGGCTACACGATGACATTTAATTCAAAAGGCGAAATCGGATTGACTGTTGGAAAAGAAGCAGCACGTCGAATCGCCTTGGATGCAAAGAATTTTATGCGAACACCGGAAAAGTCCATTCAAAATCCAATTACGTCGTTTGGACCAAGTGATTTAATTGGTGTGATGGCAAGAATGCGCCCTTTTGTCGGGCAGCTAGGAACAACACCATCCAAGGTAATGCCGGATTCCCATAATGCAGGTGATTTTGGCACGTTCTTAATTGGAGCACCACATGAGTTTACGATGACGGAAGATGAACTTGATATTCACCGTACAGATGGACATATGGATATTAACCGCGTTCGTGAAGGGGCAGTAGTAATCTGTCCGGTAAAGGTACCGGGCGGCGGTGTCTATGTAGGGGATATGCATGCAATGCAAGGTGATGGAGAAATTGCCGGGCATACGACAGATGTAGCAGGGATTGTGCAGCTGCAGGTGAGTGTATTAAAGAAAGTGAATTTGGAAGGGCCAATTATTCTACCTAATGAAGAGGACTTACCGTACACGGCGAAACCGTTTACTAAAGAAGAGAAACGCAAGGCACGCGAACTGGCGGAGGAATTCGGTGTGAAGCAGGTGGAAGATAGTTTCCCATTGTCAATAGTTGGTACAGGACAAAATTTAAATATAGCAACAGACAATGCACTGGAGCGTACAGCGAAACTATTTGAAATGACAGTGGATGAAGTGAGAAACCGCGCGACAATAACAGGTTCCATTGAAATAGGGCGTCATCCCGGTGTCGTAACTGCTACAGTTCAAATGCCGAAATCACTTCTAAAAAAGGCTAGACTCTTTAAAACAATTAAACGCCAGTACGATTAAGGAGCTTAAGTACTGGAAGTTTTTTTCAATTGCTTTTCGGGAAACAGGATTGTAATAGAAAAATAGAAGGGGTGATGCTATGCAACCATTAATTAGGAAAATAGAAGCAGTTGTCATCTCCATTGGGGTTCAGTCAGGTGTGGGGACTATCGAGGCCGTAAGTGAAAAGGACGACAGCAAAAAGGCAATCTTTCAAATTACGTCAAAAACGCCATTAATGACAAAGGACGGCTATCAAATTGGTATTTCAGCCATCCCGGTGAAGGCAAAAATTATTGTGTTCGTTGATTCTAAAAGTCCATCTCCAATGGTCTCGCCCCCACATATTACGCCACTGCTCGTTATTTATGATCAGTATGATAAAAAAGGAGAAGTATGTGTTGGTGCGTTTGATAAAATGCTCTATTGCGAACAGTTGAATCTCAAGCTCCATATTAATGAAGGAACAGAAATAGTGGATTTAACTGGGAAGCGAGTGGATCGAAGCGAATTGACTGAAAAAATGGTATTCGTTTTCTATGACCGTGCAACACGCAGCATGCCAGTACAAGCAAATCCAACGAAACTCATTGTGACACCTTATAGTGCATACTAAATAGTGAAAGGGCATATCGATTTTTACCCGCAGTCGTATGAGTTTACTACCATTCTGATACGGAGTTGCGTTAATAGATCGGTATGCTTTTCTTATGGGAAAAAATAAATTTCCTTTTCATGTACTTCTAAATTTTGTTATATTTTTGTATAGAGAAAAGACAAGGGAAGGAGGAGGATATTGTTGTTGCTTTCGTATGATGAGCAGCTTTTCCAACAAACGAACGGACAAATAGGGGAGAAGCTTGAGCAAGCTTTGGAAGAACCATCTCTGTTTGATGGAAACCTCCCTATTTGGGGCGCTCCCATGTATAGTGACACTTTTTTGTTGAAGCAGGAGCGTGCGGAGAAATTTTGTTTTCAGCTAGTGAAATATTATTGGGGTAAATTTGATTTATTTTTTTACGATTCTTTTAGCAAGGCAAATATGAATGTCGATATGGCCAATGAAAAGTTGGGGCAATTTTTTGCACAGCCACAAAACAGAAAACAACTATTCACATTTTTACATACGCAAGGGGAAGTCGAATTTGAACAGTTAATAGAATTTATCTTTGCAAAGGCTATTCGTACACCCCGTCCACAAACAGGGCTTAATAAAATTTATGTTTATAAAGTCAACAATCAATTTTTTGTACAGCCCATCTATTGTGAGCATGAAAAGTTCTGGCAAGTGATTGGCGCCAAAAAAATATATTCAGTATTTTTACAGCTTCCTTTGAAGAAAATCTCGCGCCCTGTGGAATTAATGGCAACTTTTAAAGCACTGCTTGCCGAGCAGTTGACCGTTAATCGGGTGGCGACAATCGTTCATAAGCTCATACAGAAAATCGATTTTGAAAATCCGAAATCCGATGAATTAAAGCAGCTCCATCTATTGAATGTTCGCACACATTTTACGAGTGGACGCCGCCATATGTTAAAGCTCCGCAAATGCATCTATGCCCTTCAGCGAAATTGGCAGACCGGGGAGTTTGCACTCAATAACAAAGAGTATACGTTGCTTGGTTATATGCTATTTCAAGAGGCCGTATTTAAAAAGGATTACAGGAATATTTTAATGCAGGGGATGTACTTAATTGAGGAAGAACGACTGAATAACCACGCCATCGAGCTTGTCGTAGAATATACGGACGTTTTAAGTAGTATGAACCCTCAGCCGGATGCACTCGTAAAGCATTACCGGAAAAATTATATAGAGCATGTGTTTTATGAACTGATAGATAGCGTAGTAAAAGAGGAGAAATTTGAACAAGGAATCGAGCTTTTGAGAAATTATGAGCTTGCAACTTGTACAGTTATTTTCGAATTGCTGCAATCTGATGACTATGAGGATATTTTACATAAAATTGAGGCAACGGTTCAGCGTGATATTGCCAATTTAGTAGATGGTTCCATCCATAAAGTTCGTGAATCGCTGGCGACATGGCAAATTGAATATTTGGATCCACGAAGTCCATATAATGCAATTGCTCTAATGACATCCCAACATATTTGCAATTTGTTGAAAATCCTGTTTTATGCAGAGGAAGATAACTTAGTGGAAAAGTTATTGGCTGTATATAAGAAATATTTACTCGTACCTGCTCATTTTTATAATCTGCGTCAGTTTATTGAGCATCGGGTTATGATAACCCGTTAACGATAAAAAGTAGGGTGGAAGAAAGGTGAATCAACGGATTCTTTGGAATCTAGATTCACCTTTTTATTTAAATTAACACACCATTTGCTTTGAGCTTTTCAATTTCTTCTTGAGTATAGCCGTATGTTTTTAAAATTTCCTCAGTATGTGCACCCATTTTTGCCCCAACATATTGGTACGTAGGCTCGACTCCGCTAATTTTTAAGGCTGTGCCGATTTGGCGCTGTGTTGAGCCATCTGATTTTTTCACATCTACGAGCATATTGCGGGCCTGGATTTGTGGATGGTTGCATGCTTCATCAAATGTAAGTACGGGTTCTACGCAACCTTCGAAATCTTCATTAAAAATTTCCAGCCATTGATCAAATGTTTTTGTGCAAAAGGCGTCCGTTACTGCCTCTTTAAATCGCTGCTGTGTATAGGATGAGTCATTAAATGTGCTGTCAATAAGCTCCGGAATTTCTAACGCTTCACATAATAGTTTACGGAATTGCGGCTCTAGACTGCCGACTGAAAAATATCGCCCGTCTTTTGTCCGGTAATAATCATAAAATGTGCCACCATTTAAAATTTCCTCTTCCGGCTGAGGAGGGCGCCCGCTTCCAAGGTATTGAGTGCCGTACAGCGCGTTCATCGCAAACATGGCATCGGTCATAGATACATCAATGAATTTCCCCTCACCGGATTTTTCACGATGCAGTGCCGCAGCTAATATTCCGATGGCAGCATGCATTGTCCCCCCGGCAATATCCGCAATCTGAATCCCCATCGCAACAGGCTTTTTATCCTTTAAACGTGAATGATTCAATACCCCGCCAACTGATAAATAGTTATTATCATGACCTGGGCGTGTTGCGTATGGGCCCGTTTGACCGTATCCTGTGATTGCACAGTAAATAAGGCGCGGATTAATCTCACGCAATGTATCATAATCAATGCCTAGACGCTTCATGACACCTGGGCGAAAACCTTCGATAATAATGTCGTAATCCTTCACGAGCTTTTTAACAATTTCAATGCCTTCTTCAGATTTCAGATTTAGTTGCAGTGACTTTTTCGAGCGGTTTAAATGCTGATGAATGTAGGATTCCTTCTCTTCATCATAAGGCGGCATTATACGCATTAAATCAACTCGGCGATTTGATTCAATATGGATGACTTCTGCCCCTAAGTCTGCAAACATCATCGTAGCAAGTGGTCCCGGTAACAGAGAACAAAAATCCAGTATTTTTAATCCATTTAAAATTGTCATGCCCATCCCCCTTAATGATCACACATTGTATTAATACAGGTTAATATAAATTTATTGTATTATAACAGTTAATAAGATAAATTCCTATATTTATCCTTTTTAATATGAAAAATTTTAAAATTTATTCAGGATGTACATAAGAAAACAACTATCTCTTTCAATAGTATTCTATTATTATATTTTAAATACTCAGAAAATTATAGTGCAAAAATAAGCAAATGTAGCAAAATATGCAGAAAAAAGGGTTATTTTGGACAACTATTTCTCAAATGGAAAGATAAAAGGCCGCATTAAAAGTAACATCACTCTTAATACGACCTGTAGATTATAAGGAATAAAAATTGATGGTAAAGTAAGGCAGGCTTTGGGTATTGAATTCGACGCCAACAAATGCGTGGGTAAATTGCTCACGCAAAATGTTTTCCCGGTGAGTCAAGGAGTTCATTAACGCTTCATGTGCGTAAATGGCACTATATTGACCACATGCTAAGTTTTCGCCCCACCAGTCATATGCCATGCCGCCATTTTTCATGCGGGCTCCACCACGTAAGCCTTGCATATCCATATGACCGAAATAGTTGTAAGTGGCCATGCTTAAGCTATGGCTACGGGCAATGGCGTTATATTCCGGTGTATATTGTAAAGGAAGCAACCCTTCCGAAACGCGCGAAGCATTAATCAGATCCATCATCAAATCTTCAAAGCCGTCTCGTAAAGCTGGTGATGGCGCAGCAAAGAAGCCTACTTTGGACATTTCTGTTTCGGTATCTATTGCCATAATGGATCGCACTTGAAAGTTTTTATGCACATCATAAAAGAATGTTACATATTGATGATCAATTAAATAAGTACCGCTTGTTTCAGCATTGTATTTATCATCATAGTACTGCCTGAAGCGTCGATTGTTTTTTATAATATGGGTTATTGGTTCGCCGTATTGTGCTTTTACTGCCTGACGTGAGTCACCAATGGAAATACCACAGACCGCTTGTCCAATGCGTGTTTCATAGCCGGCTACCGCAATGTTATTTTTAGTGCCAATTAAATGGAACTGGTTATAGTCTAAAGAGGGGATGCTCCATTCAAAATCATATTCTGATGCAAAAATTTTGATTGCAGTTGTTTTTGTGACTACCGTAGACTCAGTTGTTAATGGAATAAGAACATCTTGATTCATCGCTTTCCCCTTTGCCGATTTCAATGAATATATCACATAATCTTATAGTTGTATTTGTTATTTCTAGTTCTACTACTCACGAATACTATATTAGCGCAATTACTATGGAACTTTCATGAAAGATGATTTGCTAAGCTTTAAATAAACGGTAAAGTTATAACAGGTCGTGTGTGAAAATACCTATATTAGGTTTAATTAATTCCATATAGCGGCAGTTTATAAGTTATATGTATAAAAATAACAATTAGAATAAAGGCGCATAAGTTTAAAATATAAATGTATTAAGGAGTAAAATATAACATTATAGTTTATTTTATTGCAACGGAAATTTGAAATTCACATTTTCATCATTTTAAACTGGGTAATTTGAATTATTTTTCATTCAATGTATGTGAGGAGCGAACAAATTAATAATAAAAATAATGAAAATAGACAATTTTATATGGCGTCTTGCAGAGACTATCATTTGCTGATTAAATGCTAGTGATTAGAACTATTTTTGTGCGGGTAATGTATAAATGGTTGGCTATTTATTATAGAACGGTTTTGCTTTCTGACTTTCGAGTCGAAAAGCAAAACCGTTCCTTTTTGTTTATAAAGAAGTAAAGGATACTTCTTTTAAGTATTATGTGAACGATTTTCCTACTTTAAAAAGAAAAACTATATAAATTTGATACAGTTTTGTGCACTATTGTCCGATATAAAGAGCGTACGTGCTAAAAAGATGTACCATAACTCGACACTTCAAAAAGGGGGGAGTCTCAAACATGGATTCGAAAAAAGGAAAAAAGCTTTCGAAGGCTACAGTCGCAACAGTTTTAGCAGCGAGTGGTGTCATCGTGGCCATGCCGCAGCAGACAAATGCCTATTCATTTAGCGATTTAAATCCATTTGCAGATTATTATGAGCCCATTTTAGATTTAGCCAGCCGTAAAATTGCGACAGGTTATTCAGATGGCACATTTAAACCAAATCAAGCCATCACTCGGGAAGATGCCGCTAAAATGCTGGCACTAACGATTGATGTTAATATAACAAATCCAAAAAACCCAGGTTTCAAAGATGTACAGATGAGCAATCCAAACTACCGCTACATTGCAGCATTGGCAGAGGCAGGGGTTATTAACGGGTATTCCGATAAAACATTTAAGCCGAAAGAACCGATTACACGCGGACAAATGGCGAAAATTTTAACACTTGGTTTCAAATTTGGGGTTTCCTCAAAGCTTAACCACGGATTTAAGGATGTTAACGCAAAAAATGCGAATGCCTACTTCATCCAAACACTTTATGACCTGAATGTAACGAAGGGGAAGACACCTGTTTCATTTGATCCGTTTAATACTGTAACTCGTGCACAAATGGCAACATTTATATGGCGTGCGGAAAAGGCCGATCGAGGCAATCCTGTATATGCGGTTGGCGATATTACTGGCAATCAAATTTACATAAACGGTGTTGCGCATACGATTGCGCCGCATTTACGGAGCATTTTAAATGCAGCAAATAAAAACGTGTTGCAAGGTGCCTTTATTGAAGGAAATTTTTCAGGAAATACAGTTCAGAACATTACGAAGCTGACAATTAATGCGAGCGGAAATTCCTCTCGATTATTAGCGCTTGATGGAGGCTATTCTTCTTTTGCAGGGGAGCTCATCGTACATGGTAGCTATGTGCGCTTTAAAAATATTAACTTTACTGGGCGTGTGGAAGTGGCGGAAGCGCCGAGACGTTCGCTTGCTTCATTAAGCAATACGCGTATTGCAAGCGTTGGCAAGATCGCATCATTCATCGATTGGGGAAAACCGACTGTTCCAAAAAATGAAGATTTCCTGAACCCAGTTGATAAAGAAACATTACAAGAGAAGCCCGACCCAACAAAGCCACCTCATTTACAGAAGTATACAGACCGTATGTCGAACTTAAAGAAATATGTGGACTTTGAAAACGCGGATATCCGTCATTTATATGTAACGTCCGATCGTACATTTGTAAAAGCCAATTACGAAATTGACCGTCTGACATTACAAGGAAATGTGGCAAATGTTGAGCTATATGCAAGTCCGAAGGCGATGTACATCGACACAGACTACAATGTATCGGTTTTTGGAGTACATGATATCCAGTATGTATACAAAAACACGTTAAAAAATGTGTCCTTAAAAACAGATAGTACATATGACTATTATTACATCACTTCAAGTAATGGCTTTACGGATATTGGCACACATGCCTATATTACAAACGCAATTATTCCGCCGAACAAAACAGTGAATGATGTTTTTGATGATTATAAAACGGATGATCCGAACATTGGCTATGTAAAGGACGAAAATGGAAAGGCAGTCGACCGTGATCCGGTGGAAAATACGATTATACCGGATGTTACTGGACCGAAAATTACACAGTTGGATGTGGCTGCTGGCGGATCGACAGCGGACGTAACATTAACGGCTGATGAAGATGGAACTTACTACTATGTTGTAAAACCGGCTAAGGAAAAAGCGCCAACGATTAACGAGATTAAAACAGGCGGCACTAAATACAATGGCAGCGGCCCACTCGTAATGGACGAGCCAGTTAAGTTTACAGTAAGCGGTTTAGAAACAATGACGGATTATGTTATTTATGTCATTGTCATCGATAAAATGGATAACGTATCGGAAAAAGAGGAGCAGGAGTTCTCGACGATTGATAATCGACCACCTACATTCCGCTTGGACAAAGGGGAAACGATGTACGGCGGGAAACGTGTGCAGTTTGTCATTAAAGGAATTACCGAGCCCGGCGAATATTACTACTATATCCGTGAGAAATCACCAGTGGCAATGCCCGATCCGACTGTTGATGAAATTATAAAACGTTATACAGGAAAAGGGACGATAGCAAAGCCTGATGATGTTGTCATTACCGAAACAAAATACGGTGCAACCCCAGCCATTGGCGACATTAAGCCAAACACTGAGTATGAAATTTATGCTGTCATGGTGGATAAATCAGGGAATAAAATGCGCAATCCCGCTCCGAAAATTACATTGAAGACGGAAGCACCTGATACGACATATCCGTATGTACTGGATCCGCCAGAGCTACAATTGGCGGATAAGGAAAAAGGCTATTTCTACATTAACGTAAGTGAAGAACTGGACAAGGCAACTGCTGAAAATCCGGATAATTATTTACTATCCGGTACAGGGATTGTGAATATATCTGGTCATAAGGAAATGAAGCCAGTCGAGGTACAATATTCGAATAAGCGAATTCGTTTAACGATTCCTTCAGTAAGCTCTTTAGTTAACGGGGATACGATTGTTGCGACAATATTAAAAGGTGTAAAAGACTTAGCGGAAAATGAATTTGAAAATAAAGAGACAGTAGCGGTAGGTGTAGAACCAAGAAACTACGCTCAGTACAATCACTCGGATTCGGTGAAACCAGAATTAACAATTAAAAATGTAATTACTGGTCCAAGTAAATATGAAGTAGAGGTGGAAGCGAAAAAAGCCGGTACTTATTATTACATGATTTTACCGAATGATTTTGATTTTAGAAATATAACGAGTCGTGATTTTGTAGATGAATTTTCAAATGATTCGAAAGTAGTTACGGGCAAATTCCAAACAACTACACCTCTAGGTAAGCAAAATGCTTATATTGGGAACGGTCAAAACCCTGCACCATTAGGAACCTTTAAGTTCGATGTAACAAAACCAGGAACACCTCCACGGGATCCATTTAAAAGCTACAAAATTTACATGGTGTTAAAGGATCGTTCGGGACAGCTTTCGGAGATTATGAATAAGAATTTAATTGATGATGTTAAGCCACCGTTAGTAACAGATGTCATGATTGAGAATGTGATTGGTAGCGATACGCAGATTAAATTCACAGCCTATGTCGATGAGAAAGCAAATTTCTATGTATTACCTGTAAGGAAATATAAAAGAGAGACAAGAGATGGCAAAGAAGTATATGCATTAAATACTGATTACTTTGATGCATCGGGAAATTTAAAAGATATTACGACTGTGTTAAGCACAACAGCCAATGCACCAGATTTATTTAATAAGTTTAAATCTTTAGGGGCAAAGGATATAGGTGGCTCAACAGGTAAAGGTACATTTATTAATATTCCAAGGGAAAGTCTTCTAAATTTAACAGCTCACGAAGAATATGGCTTCTATATAGGGGCAGTTGATACAATTGGAAACTTTACAATTTTAGAGAAGAGTTCAGCACTAGTAATTGAGGAAGACGAGCCAAAAGGTCCGCAGATGAAGACGACGCTTTATATGGATGGGACGAAGCCTTATATTAAAAATGATGGATTAGTTACTAGACAAAGTAATTCATTTAACTCATCGTTTATGGAAACCACATTTACAATTACATTTAATGAAGCAATTATGCGTCAGGATGATTTAAGCGGATTATCAAATTATAATAAGACGGCAATACCGGCAAGCGGTACGTTTAATCTATCATCAATTTTGGAATTTAACGGTGCAAATATTAACGATTATGAATTTGTAAGTTATTCAGTAGGTACGAGTACTACAAGCGAATCTAAGTTAATTATTCGTCCGAAAAATGCAGCAGCAGCTATGCAAACATTCCGAGTGAAGATGATAGAAGATACTACAGGAGCAACTGTTTACGATTATAAAGATCAAAATGGATTTGATACGACGAAAATTGGAACTTATATTTATCCAGCATCGATTATTAATCAAATGTCAGTTGCACAATTAAATACACCTTATGTGTTAGATACAGTGGTAGAAACAAGTTCTAAAAAGCTGAATTTATCTGTTGATTTTGATGTGGATTTAGGTTTAGTACAACGTTATTATTACGCTGTTGTTCTCGGAACAACTACGATTAAACCAACTGCTGAAGAAGTGATAAACGCAGTAAGAACTAATACTGTATCATCAAGTAGCCCAATTTATATTTATGGATCTGATATGATTGACGGAAGCGCAGGTAAGAGTCAAGTGTTGCCATTAGAAACAGGTAAAATTAGAGCATCAGATGTATTCAAAACAGGACATAAAATTTATATGTTTACCGTTGATAAATACGGAAATATTGTATGGGCAAAACATAAAACAATAGATCAAGATTATATTGAAATCACAAAGTAATAAATATTTTGCACCTGGTGTGAAAACAGTACAAATAACAACAGATTCAAACCAATCTTACAGTGGTCAAAGCTACGTAGGATTGGTTTTTTTATATCAAAAATAATATATTCCAGTTAAGATAGGTACAGTTAGCTAAAATATATAACACTAATAAATGACACGTGTCATCTGGATTTATTGACGCCTGTCGATATTTTCATAAGTATCCCCCAATGTACGATAAAGGTACGAAAATGGAGGGGGCAATAATATGAAACGTATTGCATTGATCGATATTTTAAGAGGAATCGCCATTTTAGGGACGCTTGGAACGAATATTTGGATTTTTGCCCATTTAGGGGATTTAAAGTATATAACGACCACGGACTTTACCGGTTGGTCGAATATGAATGATATTTTACGCATGCTTGTACTGTTTGTGTTTAACGGTAAGCTACTCGGCATGTTAACGATTATGTTCGGAGTAGGGATGGCGATAAAATACGAGCAATCCATAAGGCGAAATCAGCCTTGGGTAGGTATGTATAAGTGGGTAATCGTATTTTTAATGGTAGAAGGTCTTCTGCACTACGTACTTGTAATGGAGTATGATGTGCTCATGAGCTATGCCGTCACTGCAGCAATTATCGCTGTCATTCTAAAGCGCGGGGAACGGGCAATGACATGGGCGTTATGGGTTGCTGGAGCAATACATTTAGGGATGATTGCTCTCATTTTCATTTCCATGTTGCTAGGACCAGCATTTTCAATGGCAAGCTCTCCGGAACTGATTGCGATTTATGCAGAAGGAACATGGCTGGAGCAGGTACAGAATCGTCTGGCGAATTTTATTTTTTTTAGAACAGAGGCAATTTTTATTATTCCTTTAAATATATGTTTATTTATTATTGGTATAAAGCTTATGCAGGACGGTGCTTTCTCCTTTAATGAGAGCGGCATTGCCATTCAGCGTAAACTGCTCACTTGGGGTCTAGGTCTTGGACTGCCTTTGAATGTATTGATGTTTGTACCAGGAGGTCTATTTGATTTTCCTGTTCGTTATATATTTGCCCCTGTGCTGGCTTTAGGTTATTTAGGACTGATTGCTTTTCTTGTTCGTACTTGGAGTACGTGGCGAGTTTGGAAATGGCTTGAGAAAACCGGTCGGATGTCTTTAAGCTGTTATATTCTGCAAAACATATGTGCCACAGCTATTTTTTATGGATGGGGTTTAGGTCTTGGAGGTAATTTAAATAGTGTGGAAATTATAGGTATTTTTTGTATGATAGTAATAGGACAAATTATATTGGCAAATATTTGGTTAGGTAAATTTTCGTATGGACCAATCGAATGGCTTCGGAAAGGAATGCTACAGAGGCTGGGGAGATAGGGGGGCGACATGCTGGAATGGTATCCTAAAAGTCAGGCAAGATATTATTTAATCATTGATGTACTGACGGTTCTGCTGTTTGGCTATGCAGTTGTCGTTTCGGAACAAATTCCGTCACTTGTTTTTAAACTTGTATTTATAGCCATTTATTTAGGCGCCTATTATATAGCACTGTGGTATCAGGATGGTCTATTGCTTCCTGCTACTGTAATTGGTTTTGTCATTACGGCGTATTTAGCTTATATAGGTGGAGCGCAGTGGATTTTCTTTCAGTTTGCCTTTGCAGATTTTGTCGGGCGCGCTGTCAATCGGCGCGTTTTGTGGATTGCTACATGTATAAATTTTCTCCTTCTTGCCAGTCTCGTCTGGCGCTATCAGGATGTGCTGTTTTCAAACGCACAGTCAATTGTACTGGCGGCTATGGTTTTTATTTTGCTGTTGCCGTGGTTACGCTATTATATTGAGAAATCCAAGCTGCTTCAGCGTGAGGTAGATGAAGCGGCAGTACATATTGCGATGCAGCAGGAACGTCAGCGAATTGCCCGTGATCTGCATGACACTTTAGGGCATACGTTAACGGTGATTAAGGTAAAAACCGAACTCGTTTCCAGGCTGGTGCCAAACGATAGTCACCGTATTCATAAGGAGCTAGATGATATGATACTGACAGTCCGCACAGCCCATAAGCAAGTGCGTGAAATTATATCGGAAATGAACTTTTTATCCTTGGATAGTGAGCTTAAACAATGTGAACAGCTGCTTAAGAATGCCGGTATCCGTGTGCAGATTAATCATCAGCTTACAAATATTCTGCTATCCAGTGTGCAAGAAACGATGCTTGCCTATAGTATCCGAGAGGCGGTAACAAATGTAGTGAAGCACAGTCATGCCACTGAGTGCAAAATACAAATTTACCAAATAGAGGACCGAGTGGAAGTAGCTATTGTTGATAACGGAGTTGGTTTATCCGATAAGCAGCATGGCAATGGATTATTTACGATAAAGGAACGGATGAGGTCATTAAAGGGAAATGCCGAAGTGACGTATGACAAGAGGGGGACAAAAGTGTTCCTGACAATACCACTGTACTCAATACAGGAGGGTGGAAAATGATTAGAATTTGTATCGCCGAGGATCAGCAACTACTAAGAGGTGCGTTAATATCCATTATGGAGCTTGAGGAGGATTTATATATTGTAGGTGAGGCAGCGGATGGACAAGAAGCATGGACTTTAATTGAAAAGGAAAAGCCGGATGTATGCATTTTAGATATTGAAATGCCGCATTTATCCGGATTGGAAGTAGCTGCGAATATACGTCGTCATAATTATCCATGCAAAATTATGATTATGACAACTTTTGCAAGGTCCGGTTATTTGCAGGAAGCAATGGATCTTCATATAGATGCATATGTCCTGAAAGATGAACCGATCCAATATGTAATGGGTGCAGTACGTAAAATTATGCAAGGTGAGAGGGTAATCAGTCAGGATCTTGCTGCTGCTTTATTTATGAATGAAAAAAATCCTCTAAATGAACGGGAAATCAATGTACTAAAGCTCGTGAAGGATGGCTATACGACGAATGAAATTAGTAAGCAGTTATTCCTGACTAAAGGCACAATCCGAAACTACCTATCTTTATCCATTCAGAAGCTGGAAGTTGAAACGAGGCAGCAGGCTGTAAAAAAAGCGGTGGAAAAGGGCTGGATTTAGTCGGGGGTGAGAACGTAAACGACTTTTCCCAAAATGACAGTTCAGTTAAAGAGCTACATAATTAAAAAGAAAATTGCATGGGGTATGGTGAATCATATTATAAATAGAAAAAATATATAATGCCAAAACTAAGTGAAGTCATTAAATGGCTTCGCTTTTTTTGTTTTTGTAATTGAAATAATATCCATTATTTATATAATGAATTGTAAAAGTAATAAAGTTATTGAATAATATTAATATGATTGTGCTTTAAGCTATTCATAGACAAGAGTTGGAGAAATTGTGAAGTCAGACATATTCGTATAAGGAATTAAAAGTGTGAATAAGAAACCTCATAATGAGATTACTAAAATTTTCATAATCACATATATAGATAATCAAGTAATTACAAAATGATAATAAGGAGGAAATCACATTATGAGCTATAACTTTGTACTTTCAGCAATATTAATTCTTTTCAGCTTTTGTTTCATAGTGTTGCTCTACTATTCTTGGCAAAATAGAGACACCCCAATTTCGATTAGTTATGGCTTAGGTGTGTTAGCCGCTTCTTTTTATACATTTGGATATGCTTTTCAACTCGTAAGTACGACAGTGGAACAAATGCTTTTTTGGATACATGTTCAGTATATGGGTATTCCTTTTGGACCGTTTATTTGGATAATTATGATATTACAGTTCACAGGTAATCAGAGGATTTTAACAAAGAGGAACATTGCTTTATTATCAATTGGTCCACTTTCCACATTAGGTACCCACTTTACAAATGATTGGCATCATTTATTTTATAAGAGCATGAATTTAGATTATTCTCAAGGCTTTCCACTTCTCTTTTTAGATAGAGGTCCGCTTTTTTACTTACATATTGGTTACGCTTATAGTTACTATTTAATTGGTATATACCTATTAGTCCGTATGTTTCTTAAGTCAAATAGGGAGAGGAAAAAACAGGTTGCGCTAATGATGATTGGTTCTTCATTTGTATTTGGTTTTCCATTTATCCATTCAATAGGTGTAATAAAAATACCAATCGATATATCTCCTTTTGGACTTGTTTTTTCGGCTGTATTTTATTTATGGGGAATTTACCAATTTAATATGCTTAAATTATCTCCTTTAGCTATGAAAAAAGTTTTTGAATCTATAAATGATGCTGTCATTATTTTCGATATAGATAATACTTTAAAAAGCTATAATAAATCCTCCAATATATTGTTTGAACAGTTACCCGATAAAAAGTTAATTGGTAGCTTTGCATCACAAGTTCTATCTCATTTCCCGCCTCTAGTGAAATTCATTGAACAAAACCCGGAAATAGACAAACTAACAACCCAATCAATGCAATTAGGAGACAAGTTTTATAATGTTCATTTTTCTTTTATCAATGGAAGTAATAATAAGCCAGTTGGCAAGATGTTGATATTACATGACATTACAGAGTCTATAAAGTACGAAGAAAGTTTACTTCAGCAATCCAAACAATTTGAATATTTAGCTCATCACGACGTACTAACAGGTATATATAATCGTACCTATTTCGAGGAAGAGGTAAAACGAAAGTTGGTGCAGTCCGGAAAAAAAGACGGTGCCTTAATGATATGTGATTTAAACTTTTTTAAAGAGATAAATGATAGATACGGTCATCTAACAGGAGATAATGTATTAATTTTTACGGCCAATTGCTGGCATGAAAATTTACCAAAGCCACATATATTAGCACGTTTAGGTGGCGATGAATTTGTCATGTTTTTTGAACAAATCGGGTCGAAGGAAAAGTTTTTAAAACAAGTAGAGAAGGCCCGTGATGCATTCCGAGTTAACTTATATAAGCAGGACGACATTGAAATTGAAATTGTACCGAGTATTGGCATTGCTTTTGTTGAAGAAGAGGGTATTGATTATGAGCATCTATATCACACTTGCGATGTGCATATGTATGAGGATAAAAAATATATAAAAGAACAGACTCAATCATGAAAAGGATCCAAATAAAATAATGAAATCTGGATTTAGACGTAGCTTAATTGTTTCAATCAATTGTTGCTGTATTTCTTTTGTTAACATCGTATCACCGCCTTAATCTTTATTATAAACGTAGACGAAAAAACCGCACTTATACTTAATATGGAAAACCGTGTTCAATAGATTTAAGTCATGTAAATTAGGAGGTTTTTAATGGTAACTATTCGCCGTATTGATCAAAAAAATTATCCAAAGGGAAAACAAGTATCGTACCATTATACATCTGAAAAGTACTATAAAGTTCAAATGGGTGCTCAGTCTAATGGATGGAACATTTCTCTGACGGAAGAAGTATTTGAAATTCCATTTGAAAAAAATCTTGAAGAGGAGATTTTTGATTCACATAAAGAAGGTTCAGAGGTTTATGTATCAGAGCATAATGGTGAAGAAACGGGAATTATAGTAATCCAGCACATGGAGTGGAATAATACATTATTAATTCATGACTTATATATTGATAAACGGTTTAAAAGAAAAGGTATAGGCAGTGCCTTAGTAGCCATTGCCCAAAAACGTGCTCGTGAAATGGGTGTCAGAATGATTGTGTTAGAAACACAAACTTCTAATTATCCAGCCATTCAGTTTTATTTGAAAGAAGGCTTTCAAATGATTGGATTTAATTTAAATTCCTATTCAAATGAGGATGTTAAAAATAACGAAGTGCGTCTTGAAATGGGCTATATTATATAGGCGCCAAGAGAAAGTGCACAATGCAATGCTTGAAATTATGCAGAAATTTACTTGATATAGAAGGGAAATAAGTTGTTCGAAGTGAAGGTGGCGACTCCCAGGGGACAAGCAAAATTTATTTTGCGACGAGTAACCGCAGGAGCAATTATTTATGCGACGAGTAACCGCAGGAGCAGGTGGGAGAGACGTAAGGAACAAAAGCTAAAAACGCCACGTCCTATGGCAACGCTTTTGTGACCAACATCCTGTTGGCCTCGTGCCCCCAGGAAAGCATCCGCCGTAACGGAGAACAACGGCTACGAAGTATACACAATAATAAAGCCGTTCAAATTTTACGGTTAGTAAAATTTGAACGGCGTTTGATTTTGAGGCAGGTTTTGTCCCAGCCCCATATATTTTTATCGGTGGTGTTTCTACTTCATTAAGCCTGTTGATATTCCTCTTTTAATATAGAATAATACACACTGTCCACTAGTGTTCCGCGGATCATATGATTTTTTCTCATTGTACCTTCATGGGTCATACCTAAACGACTCATCAATTTTGAAGATGCTGCATTTCTAGTATCAGATTCCGAAAATACCCGTTCTAAGCCTAGCGTATTGAAAGCTAAATTAAGTATTAAGTTTCCGGCTTCATTCATATAGCCTTTTCCCCAGAAATTTCTGTTCATTGTAAAGCCGAGTTCACCACTTTTGTTCCATTCGTGCACGCGGAACTCGATTGCCCCGATCATTTTATTGCTTTCCTTTAACACGAGTGCATACTTGCCAAGAGGTTCTTTCAAAAAATAATTGTCGATCATTTTCTTCGTTTGAGTCAGCTCTTTATGGGGTTCGAATAGGAATTTAACTGTTTCCTCATCCGCCATATATTCATACATATCTTCGGCATCCTCAAGAGAAATCGGACGTAAAAAGAGACGTTCGCTTTTCAATTCGCTGTGTTCTTCTAGTAATTGATTAATATTTTTCATAGTGTTTTCTCCAATTATTATGTCTTTAATTCGAGAGTGTTTTAGGCTTACTTATCATAACATAATATACATTTATTAACTATATGTTCTCTGACCAAATAAAAATAGCATCATTCGATTATAATCCGAATGATGCTATTTAAAATTAGATATTTGTTTGTTCAACGTTCGAAGCCGTCGTTTTATATTCTCTTCTTACATTCGTCTTTCTTGTTAAAGAGAAGACTGCACATGCTAGGGCTATAAGAACAAGGGCACCACCATACCAGGCAGCATGAGAGATCGTACTTGTTTGATTTAAAACAATACCCCCAAATCCAGAACCCATTGAAATACCGATTTGTAATGCTGAATTGTTAAAGCTTTGCTGAATATCCGAAGTAGCTGGATCTGTTTGAATCAGGTAGCTTTGCTGAGGTGGAGATAGACTCCAACTTAATGCACCCCAAATCATCATTACCGGTATAAATACTATAAGTGAAAAGGTCGTGAATGGTAGTATGAACAGTACGACAGCAAACGAAATGATGACAATAATAATACTTTTAGGAGCACCAATCTTATCTGAAAGTGCGCCTCCAAATGCGCCACCACTCACTGCAGCAATCCCGAATAATAGATAACAAAGGCTGATCCAGCTTGAATTCAAATTAAGCTCCGTTTCCAAAAATGGAGTGAAATATGCATATATTGTATAATGTCCTGCTAACATGAACATCGTTGCAAGATGGGCAGTACCAATTTTTGAACTGGCAACGGCCTTTAATTGTTGTGAAAGTGGAACGGCCATTTCACCAGGAATGCGCTCTAAATAAATAGAAATCAGGATAAAAGAGCCTACCGATAGTAGAGCAATCCCTAGGAAAATAACACGCCAACCGAAATAATCGGAAATTAAAATTCCAAGTGGTACACCTAATACAAGCGAAGAACTAATACCCATATAAATAAGGCCTAGCGCCTTAGCTCGATGCGTTGGTGCAACAACTTTTGCAGCGATTATTAAAGAGAGCACAGTAATCAGTGATGTACTCATGGCACTTAAAACACGGGCAATCATCATAAAGGTATAATCCGTACTGAAATAAGTCATGATATTACTGATGAAAAATATAAACAACGAAATAAGGTATAACTTTTTCCGTTCGACCTTACTCGTTAAAACTAATAGCACTGGACCGGCAATCGCATAAATAAGGGCAAATACCGTAATTAGTTGCCCGGCTGAGCTTATTGAAATATTCAAATCCGTTGCAATAATTGGAAGAATACCGCCAACGATTAATTCAACCAAACCGACAGCAACAGTTGATAATGCGAGTATAATAACTTTGAAATTCATAATCTGTTAAACATCCTTTCTAATGAAAAATTTAGAAAATAAAAAAAATCCTGATTACAAAAAATGAGATTAATCATTTTCTGTAATCAGGATTTTAAGGTTCCTGGTAGAGACCCTCAAGCCGTATCCTTGAGGTTATACAGTACTATATTACTATATTGTTGTGTAATAAAACGAGCACTTGAATAGTTTACTAGCTTTCATTTGATTTATCAAGTTTTAACTTTGAATTCGACTTCACGCTGCTATCAGTAAAGCTATCTTTCCTATTTTCCTCATAATGACAAGGCAGAGGAAGCCGCCACTTATAGTAAATGGCTAACAAACGTACGGCAACTACAATAACAACGATAAGTGTAAGTGCTAGAGGCGAGCTCCAGCCTAGCCAAATAGAGAGGGCACATAGAATCGTTAATATCGCGTGAATTTCTTCCTTCAACGCAAGTGGTTTTCGACCAGCGATCACATCCCGAATTACTCCACCGCCGACACCTGTAAATAGAGCCGCCAAAATCATCACGCCTAAATTATTGGAATAAATTTCACTTGCTAGCATGGCACCTTGAAGGGCAAAGGAAGCCAGCCCAATTGAATCGAAAAACATTCCCCACCTTCTCCAATGATCAATCCATTTTAGTGGAATTAATACGATGATAATTAATGTTATGAACACTGTTAAAATAGTGGATTGCTCCCACAGTTCAGTAGCAGGAATCCCTATAATTACATTGCGGATTAGCCCTCCTCCAAACGCTGTAATAAAACCTAAAGCAAATACACCTATAAATGAAAATCTCGCTTCAAGCGCGACAAATGCTCCCGTTGCTGCGTATGAAATAATCCCGATAAAATGAAGAACAATCCATGACATCTTTATATAACCTCCTTTAAAATACAAAAAACTCCACCACAAGACGTCTTTTAAAAAGACCTTGTAGTGGAGTAATAAATTAGCAATACCTACTAACGAATCAATCCATTTTATAAAAAGCAAATAGTATTCCAACAAAAAATTTTATTGGAATTCCATTTATTTCTTTTATTATACTATTTTGTTTTAAAAGAACAAGATAGAGAGAGAAGAGTTTATTTTTTTAAAAGTTATATTGTATAGTTTGAATAAACTAGGGGGGTGTACAAATGGGGAAGAAGGAGACTGTTTTTAATGAAATCGTACGAAAAGTACGTAAAGAGCTATATGGGAAAGGACCGGATAGAGTTTATACGCATTTCGTGGAGAATATGGCTGTCACGACGATGTACGGCATTTTGACACCTACTGAAAAATTTATTATTCAATCAGAAGAAGGAAAAAAGGTTATTCACAATGCGAGAACCCAAATGATTCAGGAAATTTATAAGCAACAGGTTCCCGAAGGATTGGAGGAGCTCGTCGATTCAAAACTGCTTCATTTATTTTCGGATATAAAAGTGGAAGAGGATATGGCAGTATCGGTTTTTATATTTGAAAAGCCAATAGTGTAGGATAGTAGGTACCATATTTTCAATTATTTCTTTACAATGGACTTTATTTCTAATAGAATGAGGAAAGATTAAAATACCTGAGTTGTTCAGGAGAGGTTCATAGCTGATACCCTCTATAAAAAACTATGGATACATGCATATTATGCCATGTCCATATCGGACGTGGCTTTTTTTATTGCATCCGGTAGTTTTTTATTGATGATACGCTTACCCCTCCTTTGGATACTTTGGTATGAATGAAGGAGGGGTTTTTCATGTCTAGTAGACACGAAAAAGATGGTTTAGAGGATTTAACGTTATTAGGAAATCAAAATGTAAAATATGCTTTTGAGTATGCACCAGAAGTGTTGGAGTCTGTTGATAATATGCATGTTGGCCGCGATTATTTTGTGAAATTCAATTGTCCGGAGTTTACGAGTCTTTGTCCGATTACACAGCAGCCGGACTTTGCGACGATGTATATTTCATATATTCCGGATCAAAAAATCGTGGAGAGTAAATCATTAAAATTATATTTATTTAGTTTCCGTAATCATGGCGATTTCCATGAAGACTGCGTGAATATTATTATGAACGATTTAATCAAGCTGTTAGACCCACGCTACATAGAAGTATGGGGTAAATTTACGCCGCGTGGAGGCATTTCAATTGATCCTTGGTGCAATTACGGTCGTCCGGGCACGAAATATGAGGAAATTGCCAACTACCGTTTAATGAACCATGATTTATATCCAGAAAAAATCGACAACCGTTAAAAATTAAATATACCTTGCAGGTGAAAGAGGTTATTAGCGACCCTCTATAAAAAACTAAGATTAAACAGCACATAATCTTAGTGCTGTTTTTTCGTTTAAAAGGAGCAAAAAGATGAAGGATGAAAAAGCACTCGTCGTATTTAGCGGCGGACAGGATAGTACAACATGTCTGTTTTGGGCATTGAAAAATTTCAAAGCAGTGGAAGTAGTAACATTTGATTACGGACAACGGCATGCATTGGAAATTGAATGCGCTAAAAAGATTGCCGAAGAACAGAATGTACGACACCATATTTTGAATATGGAGTTACTGAATCAGCTCGCACCAAATGCCTTAACACGTGATGATATTGCGGTTGAAGAAGGGGAAGAGGGCGGATTGCCATCAACCTTTGTACCAGGGCGCAATCTATTGTTTTTATCATTTGCTGGTGTATTGGCAAGCCAAATTGGCGCGAAGCATATTGTCACAGGTGTATGCGAAACGGATTTCAGCGGTTATCCGGACTGTCGCGATATCTTTATAAAATCGTTGAATGTGACATTGAATTTATCAATGGATAATTCCTTTGTAATTCATACACCGCTCATGTGGATTGATAAAGCCGAAACATGGGCATTAGCCGACGAGCTTGGCGCATTTGAGTATGTAAGAGAGAAAACACTCACTTGTTATAACGGCATTATCGCAGATGGATGCGGGGATTGCCCGGCATGTAAGCTGCGATTACAAGGGATGGAAACGTATTTACATTCGAAGGAAACAGGAGGGGTATTATGATAAGAATTTTATTTTATTTAGTATCTATTGTGACGGCAAACGTTGTCACAGCCCGTTTTGCCCCGCTTGAATTGGGCATGTTTATCATACCGATGGGTTCATTTTTAATTGGTGCGACATTTATTTTCCGGGATTTAGTGCAAAATAAATTTGGTCGTAAAAAAACATATGGGTTCATCTTACTGGCTTTAGTTTTATCTGCAACTGTATCGTTCTCATTAGGAGATACGTTAATTATTGTAGCTGCATCTGCACTATCCTTTTTAGTTGCTGAAACAGCCGATACAGAAATTTACACACGTTTAAAATTACCGATGGCGTGGCGTGTGTTCTATAGTGGAATTGTTGGAGGATTTTTGGATTCCATCGTGTTCGTTGTTGTGGGGCTAAGTCCTTTAGGAGCAGGTTTTATACCTTGGGCAGCCGTTCCAGCAGCAATTGTGGGGCAAATAATTGTGAAAACAGTAATGCAACTGGTAGGGGCTATGATTTTAAGTCAAGGGCTTGCTTATAACGATCGACGTCTAGCGAAAGCAGCTATAACAACAGTAAGTAAAGGTTAAGATTTTAACAAATGCCATTCATTATGAATAGGGGTGGCGTTTTTTTATAGTGGAATTCGGGTTTAGCTAGCATATGTAAAAAATAAGCGGAGAATTTCCCGTTATTTGCAGGATGCCCTTATTTTAAGGGGTAATAAGGGTGATTTTTCCGCTTATCCATAGAAAAAAATGATTTTTTCTTGTTTTGGAGGGTAATAAGCGGAATTCCTCCCTTTATTTTTCCGGTTTTTAAAGTTTTTTCCCAAATAAGCGGAATTTCTCCGTCTATTTTTTGTCTGAAGAAAAGGCTGGGCGGAAAGTCACTTGACCTCCAACACAGCCTTGTTTCAGTACATTTTTTTATACTAATGGACCTTTTGTATCCTCGTCCACAATGACTAAAATCTTGCCAGCTTTAAATTCCTCATCATAACGCTCTGCTTCCTCTGCGGAAATACCCATTCCTACAAAGGCACCTGCCAATCCGCCAATACTACCGCCAGCAGCTAATCCTGTTAGCCCTGTAGCGATTGGTCCAGCAGCTACGATAGGACCTACTCCTGGAATGGCCAGAGCTCCAAGTCCTAAAAGAATACCACCAATGCCACCTAAAGCCCCGCCAGTAGCTAGACCTGCAGCGGCACCGCCTGCAACATCAGCACCTGTCTCAGTAGAAACGTTATCTATATTAGTTTTGCTTTTACTAATAATTGAAATATCCTCCGAGCGGTAACCTTGTCTTTTTAAATCCTCGATTGCGGCGACTGCCTCTTGTTCTGTATCATAATATCCTACAGTATGCTTTGCCATATCTTTCATCCCCTCGGCTGTATATTTTCAGTAATAATTAATTATAAAATCGGGCCTCGTAAATCTTCGTCTACAATAACTAAAATTTTGCCGGATTCTACATAATCGCTATAACGATTTGCTTCATCTTCTGGAATCCCCATGCCAATAAGAGCTCCAGCTAAACCACCGACACCTGCACCAGCAGCTGCTCCTGTTAAACCGGCTACAATCGGACCTGCTGCCACGATTGGTCCAATTCCTGGTATTGCTAATGCGCCAAGTCCAGCAAGTACGCCGCCAACGCCGCCTACTACTCCGCCGGCAGCTGCTCCTGTAGCAGCTCCTTCTGCAACAGCACCTGTTTCATCTGAAATTGTATCTACATTTGAACTATTTTTACTTACAACTGAAATATCTTCTGAACGATAGCCTTGACGTTTTAAATCTTCAATTTTCATGATTGCCTCTTCTTCAGTATCATAATAACCTACAATATGTTTTGCCATGTTTATCATCCTCTCCTTAGTTTCTTGCACAGTGTAAAAATACCCCTGTGGAAAATTAATAAACATTATGCAATACGTTTTGACAGGCTTTCATGTGGTTAGCGTATAGATAAAATCATTAATGAGTTAGGATTAACCAGCTAATTCAAAGGGTTTTAAGGAGAATGGAAAGTTCAATGTTCAATAATTATTTGTCACTTATGTCATAACCCCCGATACTTGAATGAGCTGCTGAAATGTGAAATAATTACGTTAACTTAATACAAATACGCCTTCTAGGGTTCCGTATGCGCAGGCATAGTCTGGTCCGAGAGAAGGTGCGCGATTTTTTTGCGTCACGGAAGGATAAAAGCCTGGGAGATATGTTGATGAACATTCCTCCTGGCTTTTTTATTTTGAAAAAGCACAGGGTGAAATGAAACCAACACAAGATGTAGAGGAGATGAGGAAAGTGAAATATTGGTTATTGGTTGTCGTCGCTGCGGTATTTGAAGTCGGTTGGGTAATCGGCTTAAAGCATGCCGCAACCCCTTTGGAATGGTTTGGAACAGTGATTGCCATTATTGTGAGCTTCGGAATATTGATTTACGCGAGTGGGGTACTACCAGTCGGAACCGTATACGCGGTATTCGTTGGACTCGGTACATTCGGTACAGTCATCAGCGATATGGTATTATTCGGCAGCCCGGTTGAGCCGTTGAAAATCCTATTTATTTTTACATTATTAGCAGGTGTCATCATGTTAAAGCTTGCTACACCGGATGACAGCGGTACGGGAGGTGAGCAGTAATGGCTTGGATTTATTTAATTTTAGCGGGATTATTTGAAATGGTTTCTGTTGGATTTATGGGCAGGCTACAGCAGCGTAAGGATATCCTTTCGTTTGTGCTGCTTATTGTGGGCTTTTCTGCAAGCTTCTTTTTTCTAAGCCTTGCTATGAAAGTATTGCCAATGGGATTAGCCTATGCAATTTGGACAGGAATAGGTGCAGCAGGGGGTGCAATTTTAGGAATTGTACTATTTAAAGAACCGAAAAATGCCCTGAGAATTACAGCGATCACTTTAATTATCGGGAGTGTCATTGCGTTGAAATTGATTTCTTAATCATACGAAAAACCAATTCTACGGATCTATGTAGAGTTGGTTTTTCTTTTAATCATAGAAAATATTTTACAATTCCTATAGTAATAGTATAGAATAAAATAATAGAAAATTTAAAATAAATAGAAAATAGTGGGGTAATCATTATGTTAGGAATCAAAAACGATTATTTAGTAATTGGTGATGTGAATGCACCTGTTAAAATGGAAGTATTTTTAAATTATGCATGTCCATATTGTGCTACTTTCTATGAATTAGTTGATCATACACTTCCTAAGTATTTTACAGAAGGTAAAGTGGCTTTAGTTGTGAAGCACTATGATAAGCCTCGTGAAATGCTGCTGCCTGGAACGCTTATTAATGCCAATCTAGATTACACCAATCCGGAAAGAACATTGGAAATGATAAGTGAATTATTTAAAAATCAAGCAACATGGGATAAGTATTCGAGTTTTGAAATAAAGAAATATATTGAAGAAAAATATGACTTAAAAGAAGAGCCTGCTAATATCGACCGTAGCTTACTGATTACAGCTGAAGCGATTGAACGTAATGTAAAAATGGTCCCAACGGTCTTTATCAATGAACACGAATATCAATACCCACGTGAGATTTTTGCAGAGGAATTAGTAGAGGTAATCGAGAACGAGCTAAAAAATGCTGTCATTTAAGTAGCTCCGAGCATAATAAGAAAGAAGGGGCTATCCGGAAATATATTCTGGATAAGCCCCTTAACTTTTAATTACTCAATACAGCCTTTAGATTTTTCTCCTGATTGGCCTCTGAAACCTGTAATGGCTCTTCTTCACCGTGCATCAGACGATTTAAAATTTTCTCCTCAAGCTCGATGAGTGCCGGATTTGTTAATTTACGCGGGCGTGGTGCATCCACCTTTTCATCAAAAGCAATATGACCATCTTCTATTAGAATGATTCGATCAGCTAATCGAACCGCTTCACCGACATCATGGGTTACAAGCAATGCCGTGAAGTTATTTTTTTCCCAAATATTTTCGATTAGATTTTGCATTTCAATCCGAGTTAAGGCATCAAGAGCACTTAATGGTTCATCTAGCATCAACAATGATGGTTCATGGATTAAGGCTCTCGCCAATGCAACACGTTGCTTTTGACCACCAGAGAGTGTAGATGGCCACTCATCTTTTAAAGGTAATAATCCAACCTTATTTAAAGCTTCTTCGGCCTTTGCTTTCCAATCTCCTGTCAATCCTAAACCGACATTGTCTATAACTTTCTTCCAAGGAAGTAAACGCGAATCTTGATACATCATTTTCACATTAGCTTCCGATTTCGTAGCAGGGACGCCATCGAATAATAGTTCGCCGGCAGTAATTTCCTCAAGGCTTGCTACAAGGCGCAGTAGGGTACTCTTTCCACTACCACTTTTACCGATAATGGCAGTGAATTCACCTTTATCAAAAGAGATGGAGATATCATGTAAAATTTCTTTAGGTCCGAATGACTTTTTTAAGTTTTTAATATCAATTTGAATTGCTTCCGGTTTCATGCTAAATGACCTCCTTATTTCGTATAGCTTGCATTCCACTTTAATGCGCGGTTTTCACCAAACTGTGCAATCAAATCGGCTAGCTTACCAAGCAATGCATAAATGATAATGCTTAAAATAATGACATCTGTCTGCATGAACTCACGAGCGTTTGTCGCCAAATAGCCTAATCCTTCATTAGTCGGGATTGTTTCAGCGATGATTAAAGTCAGCCACATAACACCTAGCGCATATCGTAAACCGACAAAAATAGATGGCAGAGCGCCTGGCAGCAATACATCTTTGAATAGGCTCCAACCCTTTAAGTTGTACATACGACCCATTTCTACTAAGTTCGGATCCACATTGCGAATACCGTGGAATGTATTTACGTAAATAGGGAAGAGCACCCCTAATGCAACCAAGAAAATTTTTGCATCTTCTCCGATACCAATCCATACGATCACAAGTGGAATAAGCGCCAAGTGAGGGATATTCCGAATCATTTGGATCGTTGTATCTAAATAAATGTAGGATTTTTTTGATAAACCATTTAATACACCTAATACAAAGCCAATGACACCACCGATTAACATCCCCGTTAATGCGCGCCATAAGCTTACGCCAATGTGGGTCATTAAGTCGCCATTTACTAGCAAATTCCAACCCGTTTCAACGATTGTCAGAGGGGATGGGAATAATGATGCTGATATTACTTCCAAACGTACAATGATTTCCCAAACCACGACGAGCACCACAGGAATAACCCATGGACGAAAATCTAGTTTCATACTATTTAACCTCCTATATAAAGTAAGCGAGAGCATGATCGCACTCGCTTACTCAACTTCCTATTTAGTCCAAACTTTGTCTTGGATAGTAACTTCTACTGGAATTAATTTCAGTTCGAAGTATTTATCCGCTTGTTTTTGCTGTGTTTCAATAATTTCGTCTGTAATTTCAGATGCACCGAATGTACGACGGTTAATTTGCTTACTAATAACCTCTTCTTTAATGCCAAGTGCTTCAGACATAATCGCGATTACTTCCTCACGATTTTCGTTCGCCCATTTATCGGACTCATCAATTTTTTCTAAAATGAACTCGACTAGCTCTGGATTATTATCAACAAATGTTTCTGTTGCAAAATAGAATGTACGATTCGGGTAGCCGTCGATATCCCCGTTTACTAATGTGATAGAATCTGTTTCAAGTTCTGCCGATGCAAAGAATGGATCATAAGAAGCTAAAGCATCGATTTGCCCTGTTTCAAATAATGCACGCCCTTGTGCTGCATCCTCTGGATATACCCACTCAACATCATCTACTGTTAAACCGACTGACTCTAGAGCAAGTACTGTAGAATAATGGTGGTTACCACCTTTTAAAGCGCCAACTTTTTTCCCTTTTAAATCTTCAAGCTTTGTAATGCCTGATTTTTTTAATACGACAATCCCAACACCTTCTGGATTTGGATTATCTGCCCCTACATAGTAGAAAGGCTTATTAGAAGCTTGAGCGAAAATACCAGGGCCATCAGCAGCGTGACCGAAATGAATTGCCCCTGCATAAATGCCCTCCATTAATGTATTACCGTGTGTGAACAATTCCCATTTAATCTCTAAATCTTTTTCTTTAGCAGCTTCATCTAAAATACCTGACTCTTTTAAAATGTGTAATGTATTGCCTTTTTGATAGCCGATATTAATTGTCTTTAACTCTTTCCCTTGTGCGTTGCCTGTTGATGCGCCGTCCTTTTCATCGGATGAGCATGCAGTTAACACTGCTAATACTAAAAATAAACCAAATACTGATAATAGCTTTTTCATTATTTATCCTCCATTTTTAAACAAATCGATAAATTGCATTTGTAATTTCTTCTATCTTTTGTGAAGCTCCTTTAAATTGAAGCGCGAAAAGTCTTTCACCACCGGCTTCCAGTATGTCTGCAACTACACCTTCTCCAAGTGGCTCATACAGTACAATATCGCCACCTTGCAATGATAGACGTTGTACTTTTGAATTCCATTCTTCATCGATATAACTTGCGCCTTTTTCAAGCTGCAATAACGTTGACCAAAGTGCTGCAGTCTCTTCAACATTACGGACAGTGAATGCTGCCCCGTCTACTTGAATATCACCTAGTTCATGGGGCGCAATCACTCCGCGTGCTGTTAAATCTTCACGTCGCTCATGATCCTTTTCATCCCACTCAATAAAGAAAGGTAAATGTAAAGATTCATCTGGTTTGCCTGCGAATAATAATTTCCAAGTTACCAATGTGCCATCGGGGCGAGTACGACTGAAATCAGTCGGACCATTTACTTCGAGCCCTTGTGCTTTAAAATGTTCTGCCAGCTCCTGTAAATTATCTGAACGAAGCGCAATACGCTGTGGACCAGATTGTAAATTATTTTCGATGAATGTATCACGTAGGCTGTATTTTACGCTGCCAGCTTCTTTTACAAGCGCTTCATCAAAGATGCCGATTAACTCGACATAATTTAAATCAAAGTAGCTAAGTGTGTTGTAAGTGCCTAAATTTTCATGACGCCCTCCTTGAACAGCGTGTAGGCCTAACTTTTGAAATGCCTCCGCTGCCTTTGTTGGGTCAGGTGTTAAATGAACAAAATGATCGAACTGTAATGCCATATATATCTTCTCCTCTACAATCTAAAGTGGAATTATTTCTAAACGTATTGATTTAGTTGGTTTTAGTTCAAAAATGATGGCTATCTTTCTAACCTAATCATGTAATGAATGGAAATCCACAATCCCTATAAGATTAATACACTTTAACTTAGTAATACTTTAAATATTTTCATATAAAAAGTCAACATAAAATTCAGAAAAATTAAATATTTTGTCGAAATTAGTAGGATTTTCATGACATGTCTCTCAAGAGTTAGATACTTAAATGATTTTGCGAAAAAATATCATACGCTTATGAGAAATGCCGATAAATTATTTGAACACACATTTAGATGTATTAATATGGTCTAACGATAATGACGTATTATGGTAAAATATAGGGTTAAAAGGAGTGTTTTAAATTGGATGGTAAACGATTGGCACAAGGGTTGCTAAATGCGACTGGTGATGATTTACGCCTTGTCTATGCGCTTGTAATGGAAACAAAATTATATGACTTACTGTTAGCAAAGGCGAAGGATGTCATGACGAAAGATTTAAATCACTTTGAGCAAAATTTACAAGAAGAAATAAAGAGATTACATCAATATCCAGATGAGCAATTACAGCTACAACTGTTTTTATACATGCTTGAGCAGCTCGAAATTAAAGGGGCGCATTACAATTTATTGACGGAAATCGAATATGCCTGTACACAAATCGTTGAAAAAGCCCACGCTCTTCAATTAAAGCAAGATAAACAATATAAGCAGTTTGCTGAAAAAAGGGACGAACAGCCATCTGTTTCGCTCGTGTTATATCAAATGCAAAAGATCTTCGAATCATTTGATCAAGGGCGAGCAGATTTAGATGATGAAACAACTGAAAATTTAATACAGCAAATTGAAGCATACATCCAGTCGCTGCCACTGGAAAAGCAGCGGCAAATTAAAGAAAAGCTCAATATTGATGAGCTGACTAATTCAACAATTCAACAGTTGATTGCTACACAAGGGACAGCCGTATTAATGGCGATCATTGTCGAGGTAGCGGGCTTTGCGGCATTTACAACCTTAACTTCTACTATTGCAGCGACAGCAGGTTTGCTCGGTGTAACATTGCCTTTTGGTGCCTATATGTTTGCGACATCAGCGCTTTCTATTTTAACGGGTCCTGTTGGTTTAGCGCTCATTGCTGTTGGTGGGGGAGCTCTAATTAATTATCAAAACAAAAAAGTTCGAAAAGCATTTATTCCGATTGGCATCGTTCAACTATTATTGCCTGCCGTCATTGAAGAAAAGCAACCTGTTCAAGTGGAGCGTTTTATACAAGAATGGCAAAAGCTCTACGACAAGCAACAGAAAATTTTACAGGAAATTGCTACATATGAAATGACCCAACAGCAACAGCAGGCAAAAAAAGACGTATTTAAAGAACAAATGAGGCTGCAAACCGATCAACATGCTAAAAAACAAGCTATGTTAACTAATAAACTGGCCGCTATCGAAAAGTGTAGTGACCTTATTGCGGTGCATGAAAAATCTCCTGCCTATATACAGCTAACGGGTGAGATGGCAAACATCCTGCAAACGATGAACAAAAAGCGAAATGAAATCGAAGCAAATCGTAAGCAAGCAGGTTTGTGGAACACGGTGAAAAATACATTTGCCAATCAAAGCATTACCTCTCAACTAAAAGAGCTTAATGAGAAATACAGGCTAAAAGAACAGCTACGTATAGAAGAAGTGGTCAAAATGAAACCACAGCAACTGAAAGCGCAGTGCATTACTGCAGAAGAGTATCAATTTGAATTGGATCAACTACAAAAAGAAATTCAAATAACACGGACTAGCATTCAACAAACAAAGGACGCTATTTCCACAACGGAACGTCAAATTCAACAGTTAAAGGGTGAATGTAAAAAGCATCAAAAAAAGTGGTACGGCTTGGAACATATAGTGTGAAGGGGCAGACAGGATGATTAAAAATGAACAATTTTGGCATTATTGGCGGGAAGGGCTATTTGAAGAAGCGCTAAACTGCAAGCTGCACGAAGCACCAAAGCGAAAAGGAGCGGCATTATTCAAATCGCCTTCACAAACGATGGTCATTGCTTCGGTAAGTGCAGGCGAATTTTTGTATGACTATATGATGATTGACCCAACTGTGGTCGACGGAATTGACTTTGCTCGAGCAGATGATTTATCGAACCTTTTTTCTCTTTCTCAATTTGCTTCAACGATCGATACAGCGACAGCAACAGGCGATATGGCGCAGCTTCAAGGATATGTAGCGGAACAAATGATGGCTCAGGAATTAGCGGCTGCCGGTCATGATGTTCAATTTCCGGAAACATCAAATCAGGCCGGGTGGGACTTGCTTGTAGATGGTCAACCATTCCAGGTGAAGTGTGCTGCAAATAAACAAGTAGTAGAAGATCATTTGGCTAAATATCCGGAGACGCCGGTAATTGTAAATGCCGAGCTTGGTCCGTATTACGAGCACAATCCGATGGTAATGACCTCCTCAGTTAGCCGTGAACAAGTAATTACCGATACAAAAACGACAATCCATCATTCGGAAGATTTACTCGATTTTGAAATTCCGTGGATTACAGCCGGTGTGAGTGCCTTTTCAAATGCAAAACGTTTACGCCAAAGTGAAATTTTAACTTCCACGTTTGTCCGAAACGTAGCAACAGATACGGTAAGCAGAACCGCTTTAGCAGCAACCGGTAAAGTAGTGCTCGGCTCAGTTGGCGCTGTACTGATGCCTGGCGCAGGTGCAATCGTGTTTCCGGTAGTCGGTGCCTACGTTGGCCTGGCACAAGGCGGAAAATTATCGTCGGTCATTAAAAGGCAGTTCGCGAAGCCGGAAGAGGAACGATTAGTTCAAGCTTTGATTCAGCTAATTGACGAAATGATCAGTATCCTCTATTTAAAAGAAGGGATTAAACAGTCAAAATGGAAAGTACTCGTTCATAAACTACCGTCATCTGTAAGCCAAGCGCTTGGCTTACAGCATAATAACCGAATTCAACTTCTGGAAAACGTTAGCCGTGAACTGATGGCAATTCGAAAAACAGTAAAGAAAAATCCTGTTGAAGCATTCGGTAGGATAATAACAGTACTTGGTAAATCAGGCATCCATGTGTATACGTTAAAAACGGAACTTGAACAAGTGGAAGAAGCTATAAAGGCATATAATAAAAAAATATAGATTTTTTGATGAGTTAAGATCCGCCGCACTTTCACGGGAGACCGTATGAGTGCGGCTTTTCTATAGATTGAATTAAACAGCAAGCCCATCTTTATTTCCTTATACCATCCCTAAAAATTTCTGTTACACTAAATTTACAGTAAATTCTAACAATTTAAAGGGGGAGCTTTATGGAAGAAGTTAGGGAGATAGCTTTAAATGAAAATACTATTGCTACGCTAGATACTATTGTGGAAACTCTTTTAGGAAGTGACAAAGCAACCGTTACATTGAGAGATCGAGCTTCGGGGGAAATATTATATTCTTATCGCGGGGAGCATTTAATGCGTCCGGCTTCCAATATGAAAATCATTACTGGGGCAGCTGCGTTATCGGAGCTAGGATTGGATTTTCGTTTCAAAACAGAACTTTATATGGACGGGCAAATTGAAGATGACACATTGTACGGGGATGTTTACATAAAAGGCTACGGTGACCCTACAATAAATGAAGCAACACTTAAGCTTTTTGCACAAAAGCTGTCCGAACAAGGCATACAAAAGATAACGGGGATGATAATCGGAGACGATACATATTTCGCAGGAGATACGTTGCCGCCGGGTGTTGACGAGGAGGGAGAGACACACTATTACGGAGCACGGATTTCACCAATTACGATGTCACCGAACGATGATTTTGATGCAAGTACGATTATTGTAGAAGTGACTGCGCGTAACATAGGCGAACAGCCGCACTATGTAGTCATTCCCCATTTGAGCGGGATGCAGATTTTTAATGAGGCACTCACAGTAGTAAATGATAGAGAAAATACGCTTGAAATTCGTCGCATTAATAATACAGATCAAATCAAAATTACAGGTAAAATTCCTGAAGGGGAAACTACAAAAGTATGGGTGTCTCTTCAGGATCCGACAATGAATACATTGCAATTTTTTAATGTATTGTGTGAACAGGCAGGCATTAATTTCATTGACCCGTATAAGATCGAAAAAGGCATTATTCCACAGGAAGCGAAACTCATTTATACGCACGAATCTCAAACGCTTGAGGAGATGTTCTCTATTTTTATGAAGCTCAGTAACAATAGTATGGCGGATATTTTTGTGAAGACAATGGGGAAAATTCAGTACGGAGTTGGGGATTACGAGCATGGTCTTCAAGTTGTACAAGCCTACTTGGAAAAGCATGAAAATGATTTTGCAGCATGGCAGTTTGTTGATGGATCAGGGCTTTCGCATGGCATCCGCATTCATTCCAATGGGATTTCACAGCTTTTGTTTAAGCTTCAAAAAGAGCCATACTTCCCACAGTTTTTCGCTTCACTACCAGTTGCAGGAAATACGAATCGTCTCATCGGCGGTACTTTAAAGGAACGTTTTTTGGAGCCGGAATTACAAAATACGATATTCGCCAAAACAGGATATATCCATGAAGTAAACACTTTATCCGGTTATGTAACAGGGAAGAGTGGTCATGATTACATTTTCTCCATTATGCTCGAAGGCCGTGAAGAAGGGATACCGTTTTTGGATAGGGGATTAAAGGCGATGATCGCTTGTCTATAACTATAGCAAGCAAATAATTCTGAAACTTTTTTGTACAACACCCGTAAAACAATGAGGGGGGTGCACAATGAAGAAAAGAATTGAAGCTATTGACGCCTTAAGAGGGTTTTCGCTATTAGGAATACTCATTGCGAATATGTTGTATTTTCAATACGGTGATATAACGCAAAATACAATAGATCCGATAACCTGGTGGGATAAAGGGGCATTTTATTTTACCAAAATATTTGTAGAAGCTTCATTTTATCCGATATTTGGATTTTTGTTTGGCTACGGCATTATTTTATTTATTCGAGCGTTGGCAAATCGGGATTTAAAAACAAGAGGGCCATTATGGAGGCGTGCCATTGGTTTAATGATTTTAGGCGTCTTACATATTAGTCTTATATGGGATGGCGATATTTTATTTACCTATGGAGCAGGCCTTGGCATCATCATGTTATTTATTAAACGTAAAGTAAAAACGATGCTTATATGGGCAACAATCTTGGCCTTACTGATGATGCCGTTATTCTTAGTGAAAACAGATTTCCTGACCCTTGCGGAATCTGAGAAAACTATAGCTGTTTTAGCAAGCGGTACCTATTGGGAAGTTGTACAACAACGTATCGGAATTACAGAGGATATTCCAGCTGTCTTTGGATTATTAGTTTTAACAATTGCCGTTGGATTTATCGCACTTATATCCTTTTTCGTCATTGGCCCATTCGTATTATTAGGAATGGCTGCAGCCAAAACAGACTTCTTTGCGAATATTAGTGGGAAAACATCATTACTAAAACGCTTGGCATTACTCGTTCCAATTGGTTTAGCGTGTAAAGCGTTGTTATATTGGGACCACTTTGCCGGAAAGTTGCTGTATGGCGCAGGGACATATATGCTGGCAATTGGTTATATGGCGCTCTTTACGCTCCTTTATTTAGCCAATCATGAAAGTAAGTTATCTAAAGCATTTGCAAGCGTTGGCCGTTTATCGTTAACGAATTACTTATCGCAGTCGCTCATTTTTACAACGGTTTTCTATGGCTATGGATTAGGCTTCTTCGGGGAGCTGGGCGTCGCAATTGGATTGGTTCTTGCCTTTGCGTTTTATGCAATTCAACTTTTCGCCTCCACTCTCTATGCAAAACGCTTTTCGATAGGACCGGTCGAATGGTTGCTTCGTAAGTTTATTTATTTAGGGAAAGGTTAAAGGAGGATGTTATTAGAAATGCCTTCCGAAATTTTTGCCAATGAATAAGCGGAGGTTTTACCGTTATTTGCGGATTGAACCTGTTTTTACAGAAAATAAAGGGAGATTTTCCGCTTATTCATCAAAAAAATAATCATTACCCTGCTTTTTTAGTATGATAAGCGGAATCTCTCCGCTTATTCTGGCGGTTTTTTGATTAATTTTCATAATAAGGGTAATTCCTCCTTCTATTTTTAAAGAGGGACTGAATCTCCTAAAGAAGTGCCCTCGTAAAAAGGGTACTTTTTTCATTTTAGTGAAACTATTTTTAAATTACACAGGTCTAACGGTTAATCGGGAAAGGAGGCAGCTATGAATTCGCAAACATTTGAAGATATTTTACATACACATGGCGACTTTATATTGCGCCTTTGTTATACATATACAAAAGACTGGCAAATGGCGGAGGATCTGACACAAGACACATTTTTACGATTTTACAGAGCGCAGGAGCAGTTCCGTCATGAAGCGGATGTAAGAACGTATTTATACCGAATCGCTGTCAATCGGTGCAAATCATATTTGACGAGTTGGCGGCATAAGCAAACGCAGCTGATCGAGCTTGGTCAAAAGTTAATTGCCAGAGAGGATGTCGCCTTACAAGTAGAACGAAAGGATGAATCGAAGCGGGTGTATAAAGAAATTGAAAAACTCCCTGTTAAGTATCGGGAAGTGCTCGTATTTTATCATTACTTTGACTGGACGACCGCGCAAATTGCCGATCTCTTCGGCTGTTCCGAAAATACAGTGAAAACAAGACTGAGGCGCGGAAGACAACAGCTTGGACAATTATTAAAGAAAGGCGGTGTACTGGATGAATTCAATTACTAAAGCACTGACAGATGAGTTAGAAGGAAAAAAGTTATCACAACATGCAAAGCAACAAATTTTAAGTAGGAAGCCTCGTAAAAAACGAAACTTCATTCCGCAAATCGCAGCTATTTGCATATGTGCAATGGCATTGTTCTTATTCTTTACGAATACAGAAAAAAAGACACCGCAAACGATAGCTGCTGATGCAATGTTTGGACCTGTAGACGAAGCGATTGTAGATTATTTTAATAATGAAGCACCAAAGTTACAGGTGGAGTTTGGAAAACAGAAAGATCCGTTTCATAATGGGGATGCCTATTTAATGCGACTCGCGCTTGAACAGAATAGCGGCCGGTTTTATAGCGATTCGACGCTGCCCCAAAGCGATCGCTATGTATTAAGCGAGCTGTTGCATTATGTACAGGAGGCAATCTGGCACAATAATGTACAGGTGGAAATCAAGCCGGTCCAATCAATCGACCAGCTTGTAGAGCAGGCGCCGGCACTAATCTCACAGCTAAAGCTGCATGTTGAAATCCCCTATATGAAAGTAACGGATGAAAAGCAGCGGCAATGGAATTATACTTCGTTTGATACGAAAAGATGGGTATCGTATGTAGTCATTTTAGCTTTGTTATTGGCGGCTATCATTTATTTAATAAAATACAAACACTTTATTATCGCAGCCTTTGTCATTTTGTTAGCCTTCGTATCCTTTTCACAACCGTTTTGGCAACCTTTCAAAGATGTGAGCGCCTATGATGAAAAGACATTGGTGGAAGCTGTGGAGCGTGAATTAGAAAAAGTGAATGTAAAAGTGGCTGGACAGCCGGAACTTCAATATGCCGCCTCGATTCATAAAACTAGAACAGCGCTTGTTTCTTTTGAGGATGGCATGACTGTGCTGGCAGAATTCGATTATGATAATGGCCGATATATAAATCAAGGTATGACATGGCATTCAGGTTTTAATTTCAGTAAGGTAGCGATTGTTGAAACGAATCCTATTAATGTAATGGCCTTTAAAGCAGGTCATCATGTAGAAAAAATCCGTATTGAAAATGAACAGAATTATTTGGCGGAGGCTACATTAAAAGAGCAAAAACCTACAATAATTTATTTTAAAACCCCGAAAGATTTAAGCTCCTATTCTAGAGGGTACTATGATGCTAATGGAGAATCGGTTCATTAAGGGGAAGGCAGGTAAGTGGGTCACTTCTATTAGCAAAAAACATCCATTTCTTTCAAAGAGGAGAAATGGATGTTTTCAGTTTTCCTTAGAGGTCTTTTCATCTCATTAATCACTGTTTTTCTAGTACCTTCCGTTCAATCATTTCCACGCCTTTATACATAATAGTAGCCAATACGATAATGATTAAAAGTGCCAAGAATACTAACGTAAAGTTAAACACCTGGAAGCCTGAAATAATCAAATAACCTAGACCGCTGGATGATACTAAAAACTCTCCTACAATAACCCCCACCCAGGATAGGCCGACATTTACCTTTAATGTTGAAATGATCGTCGGAGTAGAGGCAGGCAAAATAACATGACGAAATGTTTCGTATTTAGAAGCGCCAAAAAGCTGCATGACCTTTACATAGTTTTCATTGACTTGCTGAAATGCGGAAAAAATAACAAGGGTCGAAATAATAACCGAAATCAGCACGCCCATTACAAGTACTGCCAGCATATTCGGTCCAAAAATCACGAGAATAATCGGTCCAATCGCTACTTTAGGCATCGCATTCAATACGACAAGATAGGGGTCCATCACATCGGCAAAGGTTTTCGATGACCACAAAGAGATCGCGAGCAATGTTCCGAATAATGTCCCTAGTATAAAGCCGACAACTGTCTCAAACATGGTTATCGCAATATGGGGAAACAATGACCCATCACTTACTTTCGCGATGAACATGCTCCCAACTGCACGAGGACTACTGAAAATTAGCGGATCCAGTATCCGGAAATGTGTAGTAACTTCCCATAATAGAAGAAGACCAATAAGGATAACAAATTGAAAAGCGAATATTTTACGCTTTTCTTGACGTCGCTTCTCATTATATTGCTGCTGTAACTGTTCAATATTCACCTGTATCAAGCTCCTTCCATATTTCCTGGAATAGTACTTGAAAAGCAGGAGCATTCCGTGCATCAAATGGTGGAAGTTCTCGAATTTCCTGCGGGATGATAAAGCTTTTTACAATAGTACCTGGCCGTGTGCTGAAGATAAATACTTTATCGCTCATCGCAATAGCCTCACTAATATCATGGGTTACTAAAATGGTCGTTGTGGAAAACTGCTTTAACGTCTCCGACACAAAGTTTTCCAATGACAGTTTTGATCGGAAATCAAGCGCGGAAAATGGTTCATCCAGAAGAAGCAGTGTCGGTTTGACGGCAAGTGTACGTGCAAGTGCAATACGTTGGCGCATCCCCCCGGATAGTTGTGGCGGATATAGTTTTTTAGTATGGGCTAATTCGAATTGCTCCAAAAGCTCATCCACTATTTCACGGTTTTCCCTTTTTAAAAGTGTTAAACCGAGTGCCACATTCTCTTCAATTGTTTTCCACGGAAATAAAAAATCCTGCTGAAGCATATAGCCAATTTCTACGTCTCGGTCAGCAAACGCAATCTCCCCGGTCGTTGGGGTTAGTAATCCTGCAAGTAAAGAAAGAAGTGTCGATTTCCCGCAACCGCTAGGACCTAAAAAGGAGACAAACTCACCTGCTGCAACTGAAAAGTTTACATTTTCAATGGCTGTTGATACTTGTTGCTCCTTAAAAAAGTGATGAGTCACATTTTTCACTTCTAAAAATGTCATTTACTTCACAACCGCATCAGCAAATGACCGGTTTACTAGGTCCTCATAGGAAGGTTCAAATTCCAATACCCCAGCCTCCGTCATTACATCAAGTAAATTTTGGAATTCCTTTTCATCGATGATTGGATCTTTCGCAAAGGATTCCTGGTCGCGGTAACGTGTTACCACCTGCTCAATAATTTCTGGCTTTGTATCCTCGAAATATGGAGCAATAGCTTTTGCTACTTCCTCGCTCGATGCACTGTACACCCATTTTTGTGCTTTATATAAAGCTGTAGTGAAGCTTTCCACTAACTCTTTCTCTTCGAAAGTGCTTTCCTTTGTCATAAACACTGTGTATGGAATTGCACCAAGTTCTTCACCGAAAGAAGCGACAATCTTTCCAAGACCTTGCTCTTCAAAAATACTTGCAGTTGGCTCAAAAAGCTGTACGTAGTCACCCGTACCGGAAGCGAAGGCATTAGCAATATTAGCAAAATCAATATTTTGTATTAGCGTTAAATCATTTTGTGGATCAATACCCTGCTGCTTCAGAACAAATTCTCCAGCCATTTGAGGCATGCCGCCAACACGTTGACCTAAAAATGTACTTCCATTTAATTTATCCCAGCTAAAGTCAACATCTTTATCACGCGCGACTAAAAACGTACCATCTGTTTGCGTAAGCTGCGCAAAATTGATGACAGCATCATTAGGGTTTTGACCCGCAACATAAATAGATGTTTCTGCCCCGATTAAGGCAACATCAATCCCATCGGATAAAAGGGCTGTCATCGTTTTATCTCCACCTGGAATCGTAGAAAGTTTTATAGACAATCCTTCCTCTTCAAAAAAGCCTTCTTCAATCGCCGCATAAAGAGGGGCGTAAAAAATGGAACGAGTTACTTCACCGACTTTGACCTCCTGTAAATCCTTTTGTCCACATCCTGCCAATAACAATAAAAGCCCCGCAAAAAGGGCCGTTCGTAGCCATTTCATCTGGTCATCCTTTTCTTAAAATAGTGTTGTAGTATCGTATGCAGCAGGAAGGTGAGAGGTGTTACCTACAATTTTACATTTCACCAAGGTGAAACTTTCATGATACGATAAAGGTAATTATTTTTTGTTATAAGGTGGAGAATGCGATGAAAATAAATCATTTGAAGGGACAACTGGCAAAACCACAACCCTTATTTTTAGGGGAGGAAACGGCTTTTCGATCAGCAATACTGATTCCTCTTGTTGAAAAAGAAGGGGAGTGGCATGTGTTATTTGAGGTGCGCGCGCTAACCATGCGAAAACAACCTGGGGATATTAGTTTTCCTGGAGGGAAAATTGATGAGACAGATGCATCTCCTCTTGCTGCTGCGCTTCGTGAAACGCATGAAGAGCTAGGAGTCGATCAACAATCCATTCAAATTTTGGGGCATTTAAGC